>JBPCLZ010000115.1:0-57478 GCA_051002775.1 Pyrinomonadaceae bacterium
GTGCTCGGTCTCTACTCCTTAGCCCGTTTGTGATTGGCCATCTCTACCGAACCGCCCGGTACGGACCCGTATGCCGGGTGGTGTGGGAGGGGGGAGCCGCGAGACTTCTCCCTATCCCGATCCAGCGCTTAAGCGCTGGGATCAGTTTAGTAAATGAAGGCAGTCCGCGGAGCGGACGATTGAAGGGAGATTACAATGTCGCACTCCTTTGTGAGTAACCTCATGCAATGCACTTTCAGCACTAAGGAACGGAATCCGTTCATATCACCGGAGCTAGAGTTACGGTTGTGGCCTTACATTGGAGGTATTGCTAGAGAAAACAGAATGAAAGCCCTTGCGATCGGTGGCACCGATGATCACCTACATGCATTGTTATCCCTGCCGGGGATGATGAGTTTTGCCAAGGCCGTTCAATTGATTAAGGGCGGTTCGTCCAAATGGGTGCACGACACGTTCCCGGCAATGGAAAAATTTCAATGGCAGGAAGGCTATGGCGCGTTTAGTGTGAGTTCTTCGCAAGTACCCAAGCCGATTGCGTATATCAACAATCAGAAGGAACACCATCGGAAGAAAACGTTTAAGGAAGAGTTTCTAGAACTCCTCAACAAGCACGGAATTGAATACGACTCGCGCTACATATTCTGAAATTCAGCCGTCCGCTTCACGGACTAAATCATTTGTTGTTTTGCGATCCCAGCGATAATCGCTGGGCTATTCTCAAACGTCCGTCGCGGACTATACGCCCACTATTGCGCGGGCGCCGCGGAAACGTTCCTGGCTTCTTTCTCCCGCGTTTCAGTCATGTAGTAACCACGACGCGCGCTTACTTCCAGTTTCCGTAGCTTACCTTTCCCATCCTTCGCTTTAACCCGAACTTCCAGACTATGCAGTCTACCGTCATCTTTTTCGGATTCCTGGAGCGCGAAACCGAGACTATATCGCGCGATCAGATTCCCAATGATCCTGCTTAGACCGGTGGCGTAGTCTTTTGTGCGACCAACCCTCACCGCTTCGCCACCGGATTGCTGAGCCAGGCGCTTCGCAGCGCCATAGACGCTCATGCCCATCATGCCGGCAATCGGCTTACCGATTGGCATCAGGAATTTGAACAGCGTACGCATCTCAACAGTCAGCGAGTTGAAGATCACGTTTGAACGCCACACGAGTTGCTCGGTCGCATCGCGGTCTTCAAAAAATATTGGCGTAATACCGTCAGAGACCCAAATAATCGCCGCTTGTGAATCTGGACGTTCATGTTGAATTTTTTTCGTTGTGTCCTTAACCGCAGCGGCCATGTCATAAATGTCGCCGAGTTCGAGCGTGACATTCCCGCTCTTATTGACGCGTTTCACATCAACCAAGCCATTTTTTCGGGTCTTGCGGATTATCGTTGCGCCATCCTTGCCTTTAATAGTTTCTGTCTCGCCGACGTCCTCATCAGGTAGCTTGGCCGGTCCCGCGTGGCGCGCGTCCTCATCCGGCTTTGTATTAGCGGAACTGGATGGCTTTGCTGCCGGATCGGATCCAATTGTTAGACTGCCGCCAGATTTTGCTCCGCTCTCACTATCCTCCCTTCTTGCTCGCGCCTCTGCGGATTTGGGATCGTCGTCAACAAATTGAGGCGTGCGTGCAAGTGCCGCCACCAATTGGGCGGGGTCACGAGTAAAACCCGTGAGCCAGACGCGTCTTTCGTCTTCTCCTATATTCATTGCCAATATGGCGACTTCATCCTGCGGCGAAAGTTTCGCTAACTCGTCCGCCACCGTCTTCAGGACTTCGGAGCGTTTGAGAAAGCGGCCGGCGCCGTCATTGCGCAAATCGAGAATCAAGACGAGCGCAAGCGGCTTGCGCGCTTGTCCTTCGCGGGTGAAATAAGAAATTGGCCGGGAGTTGTTCTCGTCTAAGATTTCAAAATTCTCGGGCTTCAGATCAGAAATTGGAACACCGGTGCGCTTGTCCTTAACGAGCGCATCAAGAAAAACCACGCGAGTCTTCACGCGAATCGTGTCATCAGCATCCTGAGCCAGCGCCAACCCACTACTGCAAAGGAGTGCGAGCACGATGCCGATGCGACCAAGAAAAGTCATGGTGGCGCTGTAAGGTAAAGGGATTTGCTTCGTACATTTTTCTCCTCAGTAGTCGGTGGTGGTCGCCTCGTCAGTAATCTCTTTGCCAATGTCGTTGGGGTTTTGCAGGAGCAGCGCCAGAGTCTGCGGTGACACATCTACTTGAACAACGGAGCCCTCGTGCTTACCTATATTCACGACCAGCAGATTGAATTTGGCGCCTACCTCGCGCAGGAATACATAGGTCTGTTCCTCGTCATTCGGCGCCAGTACTTGCACAAAGGGCAACCACTCCGGCAACAGAGCGGCTTTCAAGTTTCTTCTAAAAGTGGCAGCGCCCGCAGCTGAAACAAAATCCTGGTCCTCAAAATATGCAACCTTAACGCTGCCGGCTTCCGCCAGCCTTCGCGTTTGTCCACCAGCGAGGCGTGCAGCCGCTTTCGCCGTTTTCATTCCAGCGCGGGCGAGGAAGGGAAGTCCTTTGTGCTTGACGTGATAGTGCTGTTCGATCACTTTCACTACCGCGTCGAAATGGTCCGTTCGGACGCGTGCCGTACTTGCGAACCCAGTACCAACCAGTGCGACGCCAAGCAAAGTGGCGATGATTGAGTTCTTCATAACATCCCTTAATTTTTGCGCTTGGGTTTGGACTGTTCAATCTCAAGCTCGGGAATTCCGAATTGGCCCTCGAGTTTCGTCAGCTTTTCCAGATCAACAGGCCCGATCAGATTGACGACTGTCAGCTGTTTCGGATCGGAAGCCAGCACTGCCAGACCGCCGATTTGGGTGCCATTGACCATTAGATAGACCTCGACGTTGCCTTCTTTCTTGCTGCTTACGTTAACGATTCTGCTCCAGCCTGGACCTCGGAGTTGCGAACGGATCGATTCCAAATCGGCCAACGAGTATTCGCCTTCCCTTTCAAATTCGAAGCTCCTCACATAGATCCCTTTGAGCCCATTTACCACTTCTTTGACCGAGGCTTCCTTGAGATCCTTGCTGGAGAGAAATTTGGCAGTAAGCTGAATCAGACGTTCGTCGATGTTCACATCAACCGTACCGCTGGCCTTGGCGGTCAAATAGTCGAGATGGCTTGTTTTAATCCGCGTGTCCTGCGCCATTGCAGTTGCCGCAGTGCCGAAAGCGAAGAAGGCGACGAGCGCGGCGATCTTCAGATGGGTATGGCAAAGTAATTTCATGGTCTTTCATTCATCCTATTTTGTGTTGGTTCTGTATTTGGTTTGCAGGATTTGCACCCTGCGTTCGCTTTTGTGCGACGGTTAACTTGGCGCTGACTACTCGTAATGCAAGCATCAACTGTTGTTTTGCTGCTTGCGCTTCAGCCAGTTCATTCGCCCGAAACTTAGGTTCGCCCTTCTTTGCGAGTGGCTCGCGCTTGACACTTGTTGCAAGCAAAGAATGGCGTCGGCGATTCGCACTCGTGAAAGTGCCAGTACGGAGGGACGTAGGCACACCTTCTCCGACTGAAGGGGCAGGGATGGAAGCCGGCGCCTCACTACTTAAGCTTTTGTCCGGTGTAGAGCTCGTCGCGGTATTGTTGGCTTGAATAACCGGGGATTCTTGCCGGCTGCGCCATACACCGGCGCCGAGCATAAGCATCGCGATGGTCGCCGCGATTGCGAGAGCGGGAAAGGTCAATGACTTGCGACCCACGGTTAGGCCAACTGGTATTTCGAGTTGCCGCGGCTGATACTTCATCTGGCCGAACACTCGCTCTAATTCTTCAATTTCTTCGTCCGTTTTGCCGGTTCGGTCCCACAAATAATCTTCGTTCATAAGCCCTCCTGAAGTCCGAACCTCGTGCGCAAGAGTTTCATCCCACGATGCAGATTTACACGCACTGAAGGTGGAGTGAGGCCAGTGCGCAACGCGATCTCAGGGCCAGTCATCCCTTCGACCAGCCGCAGCACCAACGTTTCGCTGTAGGCCTCGGGAAGTGAGCGAATAACTTCCAGAATTTCAGCCGCCCTGGTTTCGCCCGGTTCGCTGCCCGCAATTTCCTCGGTTACTTCGACGGTCTGCCGGGATTGGCGATGAAAATCCATGGCTCGATTGCGCGCTATCATTGCGATCCAGGGACCGAAGGCATTGGCGTCACGCAGCGTCTGCAGCTTTTTGAGTGCGTGAAGAAATATTTCCTGGACCATGTCTTCTACTTCGCCGCGCGGCATTCGCGCTAAAAGAATCCCATGAACAAGCGGCGCATAAAGGCTATACAACCTTCCGTACACATCCCGGTCTCCGGCCAGGACTGCCTGCACCATTTGAGCTTCAGCGCTCTGCGGATTTGAAGGCGCATCCTGAGGGTTCATAAAAAGAAGATCCGCTGTGGCTTCGAATTCATACATTACGGAGTCTCATCTTGATGGTGGAACCTTTCACAGGATGCCTAGCGCTGATAAGACGGGAGAGCGGGCCGGAGTGTTAACAGACTATCTTTCGCTAGTGGCAGCTACCTTATTTGAATAACTGAGCTCAGGCGGCAACCTCAATACGAGGGCTAGAAGTCACAGGGTTCTCTTTCGAGGTCAATTCTTTCATTTCGGGAGTTGCTGAAACAAATCTCGTTCGCCAAATGAAAAGCGTGGAAACGATCAGAGCGATCGTGCAGGCAATTCCACCTTCAATGCCATACCCTCCGCCGGTGAGCCACGCCGGACCAAGATCGGCTCCATGCAGTAGCGGGTTCGGGGCAACAGTCGTAATGCCGCTGACTGGTAAACCGAAAAGAGATCCCAACGCCCAGTTCCAGGCCCAGTGAACGCCAAGCGGAAGCCATAAGCTTCGCGTGCGCAAATAAGCAACCGCCAGCCAAACACCGGCTATGAAAAGATTCAGGAAGGGAAGTCCATTCGTGAAGTTTGGATTCTCCATGTGCACTGAGGCGAACGCGACGGCCGTGAGAATAACGCCCAACCCATTCAGCTTTGCGCGGACCATTGTTTGTAGTGGGTAACTTCGGAAGAGAACTTCTTCCGCCAGCGCGGCAAAAATAAACAGCACCGCCGAGAGCGCCAGAGTCTGGACCACCTGCAACAGCATCGTTCGCGGCGACGCACTAAAGCGAAGTCCACCTGCCGCTGTCGCAATCACCGCAGCTAGCGCCAACGATGCAATACCAATAAGCGATCCGACAATGAAGTCACGCCCCCAATGCGCGTGCATGGTTAAGCCGAGCGCGCGCCGGGGCAAACGTTCGAGCCAACGAGTGCAAAGAAATCCTGCCAACAACGCGGAAGCGAGCAGAATGAGTCGAAAGATTAGGTCTTCCGCGAACGCGCCGAGGCTACGACCGGGTACCATTCGCAAACCAACCGCGTACCCGATGCGAACCAGCGTGCTCAGTAAAAAGAGCAGGGTGACGTAAACGAGGATGAAGATAAGTACCCGCCAACCGCTCCGCAGGCGGCCGGCGCTGCTTATGAAGACTTGTCGCAGATCCATTGAGTTGCTAAACCCCGTCCTAAGAAGAGTGCGCAGATTCTAGACTAAGGTTAGCAAACGGTCACTCGTAGTGCTTGCCGTGGCTACGATGTCACTGACCGGGAAGGTCGAGTGCTTGATGCGGAACCGCGAGTGACCTGATGCTACGGTCGATTACAACTGGAGCATTTGAGCGGCCCTCGAACATTGAATGCTAACATCCGGTCGCTACCGCTCGCGGTTCCGCAATGGTTGCACTTCAAAGTTGAATCCAACAACGAAAATGACAATTGAAAAATCTTCCGGATCTTCGATCGTGAGTCTTCACGCTCACAGTACAGGCAGGAATGCCTGTCCTTCGGGCCTATGTTAAACTTTGGGCCACTTCCTGCATGAATAATCAGCACGAAAACCGTGAAGCTTTAAAGCCGCCCAGGTCAAAACGTCGGCCCAGAATTCTGTTATGGGGGCTTGGCCTAACGGTATTGCTGCTCTTGGCAATTATTATTTCTCAGCAGTTGTGGCTGTGGACCATCATCCCTCCTGATACCGCTGCGGACACTGTGCTGCTTTATGCGTTGTCGACTCTTAACTTTGTCGCCTTCGTCGTTTTTTCGTTCATTTTCGTGCGCAACTTGTTGAAGCTGCGGCGCGAGCGCCACGAAAGCCAGCTCGGTTCCAAGATCAAAACGCGTCTGCTGGTCTACTTCATTGCAATCAGTTTCCTGCCGATTATCGCGATGGCCTCGTTCTCGTATCTCTTTCTCAACCGATCGCTGGAGAAATGGTTTGGAAGTCTGCCAGAGCGCGTAGTCAATGAAGCGCAGGAGGTGCAGCGCGAAGCCGCCGACGCTCAGACGCGTAACCTTCGCGACACGGCTGCACTACTCGCAGTTGTCCTGAATCCGCAAGCCGACTCTGAAAGACAGCAGACGCTCGCCCGAGTGGTGGCGAATGGCCAGTTATCGGCAGTTGAGATCGTTGATGGCAGCGGCCGGGTATTGGCGCGAAGTAACGGCGCACTGACAGCCGCTGAGAATTCCGAATTGGATCAACTTCTAAACAAAGCGCGTTCGTTGAAGGGCGAAGACGACAGTCTTGCGGACGGCAAAGATTTTGATGCGGTAACCATGCCGCTAGCCGACACCAACCAGTTGATTGTAGTGCCGGGGCGGCGAGCGACTAACGACTTGAATGACACAATCACGGGCTCGCAGGGAGAGTATCGCAAACTGGTGGAACGCCAGCGCCGCGTGCGGCTGCTTGGATTATCTACCCTGGGACTGATGACGCTGATGTTGTTGTTTGTGTCCAGTTGGGTTGCTATTTATTTAGCGCGCGGCATTGCGACGCCGATTAGGGCACTGGCCGAGGCATCTGATGAAATCGCGCGCGGCAATCTCAGTCATCGCGTCAGCACCATAGCTGACGATGAGTTGGCGCTGCTGGCGGATTCATTTAATCAGATGACGTCGCAGCTCGAAGATAACCGCGCGCGGATTGAAGCAGGCTCGGCTGCATTGCGTGAAAAAAATCTAACCTTGGAAGAACGCCGCGACTACATTGAAACAGTACTCGAGTCGCTTTCGACGGGTGTTGTTTCGCTCGACGAGAATGATCGGGTGACGACGATCAATGCCGCAGCAACTCGAATGCTGAGATTGCGTGTCCCGGCCAATGGCAAACAGCGGCTTGAGCAACTGATTGCGTCCGAGAACTGGCGGGTGATGGATAGATTGGTGCGCCGCGCACGCCGGACCGGCCAGGCAAGTGAACAGGCCCAACTCGCCGGCGCTGCCGACGGACAGACGCTGCCGGTAGCGCTGACGGCGACGGCTTTACGCGCTGTTAATCCGGAAAAGCGCGGGGTGGTTTTGGTAGTTGAAGATTTGTCGGAATTGCTTGCCGCGCAGCAGGCGGCAGCGTGGAGCGAAGTTGCTCGTCGCATGGCCCACGAAATCAAAAACCCGTTAACACCCATTCAGCTGTCTGCGGAGCGAATCGCCAAGAGCTATTTGCGTAGCAACGACCAAAACGGATCGCAAAACAGATCGAATACAAAAGAAGATCGAGCAGCTGAAGAGAAGCACGTAGCAGAGGTGATCAGCGAATGCACGGAAACTATCACTCGTGAGGTTGCGGGCCTGAAGTCCATGGTTGATGAGTTTTCCCATTTTGCGCGCCTGCCGCTCGCGCGCCCCGAACTCGCAGATTTGAACGAAGTCGCTCGTCAGGCGGTTTCGCTTTATGATGATCGGATCGATGGCGTAACGGTGGAGACAGCACTGGATACGAAACTGCCGCACGCGATGCTCGATCGAGAGCAATTGCGCCGTGTCTTTGTGAACCTGATTGACAATGCTGTTAGCGCGCTCGCGAACGTTGAAGGCGATAAGCGCATAAGCATAAACACTCGGTTTGACACCTCGCGCAGTATCTTAACTGCTGAAGTTTCTGATACGGGCCACGGAATTCGGCCTGCGGATTTTCAACGCTTGTTTCAGCCGTACTTTTCCACTCGCGGCGAAGGCACGGGCCTCGGTTTAGCCATCGTACAACGAATAATTCTAGAACATGGCGGACGGATTCGCGCTGAAGCCAACTATCCGCGCGGCGCCAGGTTTGTGATCGAGTTGCCGGCGGTTGCGTCGTAAGAAGTGACAAGTGACAAGTGACAGGTGACAAGTGACAGGTGACAGGTGACAAGTGACAGGTGACGAGCGACAAGTTCTTGCTTACTGACTTCTGACCGCTGACTTCTGTTTTTATGCATTCAATCCTAATAGTTGACGACGAACCCGGCATTCGCGACACGCTGCGGGGCGTGATGGAAGACGAAGGATTTGCCGTCGAGGCAGTAGCCACTGGTGAAGAGTGCCTGGCCGCTCTCGAAAAGCGCGCCTTCAGCTGCGTGCTGCTTGACGTGTGGCTTCCGGGAATCGATGGCTTGGAAACACTGCGACGATTGCGTGCTGCCGGTTCCGATGCCGCGGTGGTGATCATTTCCGGTCATGGAAACGTAGAGACTGCGGTTAAAGCGACCAAGCTCGGGGCTTTTGATTTCATCGAGAAACCACTCTCGTTGGAAAAGACGCTGCTGACCGTGCGCAACGCTCTAAAGCAGCAGCGACTGGAACTGATGAACGCAGAGATGTCCGCCGAGCTCGCGCACGAATACAAGATGGTTGGCGACTCCGTGGCGATGCGTGCCCTACGTAAACAAATCACCGTCGTTGCGCCCACCGACGGACGAGTCTTGATTTATGGCGAGTCGGGCACCGGAAAAGAATTAGTGGCGCGTGCGATTCACGCGAACTCGCGCCGCGCCGGCGACCCATTTATTGAAGTTAATTCGGCGGCGATTCCGGAAGAGCTAATTGAGTCTGAATTGTTTGGCCACGTGAAGGGCGCGTTCACGGGCGCCACCTCCGCGAAGAAAGGGAAGTTTGAGTTAGCTGACGGCGCCACACTTTTCCTGGATGAGATTGGCGATATGAGTGCCAACGTTCAGGCGAAGGTCCTGCGCGTACTTGAGGAGCAGCGATTCGAGCCCGTTGGCAGCGGCAACTCGGTGAAGGTTGATGTGCGCGTCATTGCAGCTACCAATAAGCGTCTGGACGCAGAGATCGAGCAGGGAAAGTTTCGCCCAGATCTTTTTTACCGTCTGAACGTTATTCCGTTTGAACTACCACCGCTCCGCGAGCGGCTGGAGGACGTACCACTTTTGGTTGATTTCTTCAATCAAAATTTTTCACAGGCTTACGGAAAGATTCCCAAACAGTTCGAGACGGATGCAATCGAAGAACTGCAAAACTATTCCTGGCCGGGTAACGTTCGCGAGTTGAGAAACACCATTGAGCGAGTAGTAATAATGAACCCTGGAATCAAGGTAATGGCCGCCGATCTGCCGCCGCATGGAAAAGACGAAGCACCCGTGACTTCGTTCAGATTCCCGTCGTTTAAAGAAGCAACCGACGCCTATCATCGCGAGTTCATTCAAAGAAAACTTGACGAAGCAGAAGGGAACGTCTCACGGGCCGCCGAACTGATGGGCGTCGATCGCAGCCACCTCTACCGTCGCATGCGCGCGTTGGGCATTCCCAGTCGCAGTGAACGCGCCGGAGTTTCCTAGCATATATGTAGCATTGACTTCAGTCTGTGCCAGAGTGGAACAGACTTTAAGTCTGTGGCTGCTGGGCGGGACAGACTAAAAAGTCTATGCCACAACGGCAATTACAAAACTTTTACAATCAGGGAATTGAGCTACGTTAAAAAGGCCTTATCTGTTAATCTTTGTTTCGCATCCAATAGTGCGCATTAATAAGCTGAGGTTGATATGGACTTTACGACAAAAGAACTTTTAAAGCGTTATGCGAAGTTGGCCGTTGGGCAGCCGTTTGCGCCGATTCTATTAAACATTCTGGTCACCTCGGTCTGTGACATGCGGTGCACGCACTGCTTCTTTACGGACGAGTTGGACGACCGTCCGCGCAAAAAGCTGCAGATGAAGACGCACGAGATTGAAAGAATTTCTGAGACGTTGGGCGGTAATCTTGGCGTGCTGATTTTGGCCGGCGGCGAACCGTTCACCCGCAAAGACCTGCCAGAGATCGCGAAGGCGTTTTACACGAACAACAAGCTCGAATCGATCTACATCATGTCCAACGGTCAGATTCAGAAGCGAATCTTTCCTGACATAACGCGCATACTGGAAGAGTGTCCTAATCTGAACGTGACCGTCGCTCTCGGCATCGATGGATTGAAACATCAGCATGAGAAGATTCGCCAGAAGGTTGGGTCCTGGGACATCGCGATCGATACCGCGCGCCAGCTGCAAACGATCAAAAAAGAATTTCCAAAACTCGACATTCAAACGTGCACCTGCTTTATGAATTCCAACCAGGACACGATTTTTGATTGGTACGATTTTCTGAAATACGATTTGCGGCCTGACAAAGTTAACTTCAACTACATTCGTCCGCCCTCAGCGGATCCAGTCGAGCTGGAAATTGATCATTCTCGTTATGCGAAACTCGCGGCAATGATCGACGACGATTCGCGTCATGCAGCGCTCAAGAATAACTATGGCGGCAATGCCGGTTTCTTCAAGGCCGCGATTGATATTTACATGCACGGGCTGATTGCAAAAACGCAGGAAACCCAGCAAGCTCAGATGAAATGTTACGCAGGCACTGCCGGCGGGGTGATTTATGACGAGGGCACAGTTTCGTCTTGCGAGAATCTGGCGCCGATTGGCAACCTGCGAGAGTTTGATTGGAACTTTCAAAAACTCTGGCTGTCACCGGCCATGAAGGAACGCAGGAAGAAGGCGCTTGACGGTTGTTTCTGCACCCACGAATCGAACAGTTATTACCCGTCTCTGCCTTTCAACCCCGGTCATTTGATCCAGATCAAGAAGCTGGAAAAAGAAATGAAGAAGGCGCGGAAAGAGATGGACCGATTGCAGCCTGAACCGGAAGGCATGACCGTAAGAGCGTGAATCGTAAATCGAAGACGAAAAGCCAGAGACCAAAGACCAAGACCAAAGATCACCAGTTTTAATGTCCCAACGCATTCCTAAAATCCTGATCATCTCTTCTGACACTGGTGGCGGCCATCGTTCCGCTGCGGCGGCGATTGTTGCCGGCGTGCAGAAGTTCTTTGATGGTCAGTCGTACGCGGTGCGCGTCGTAAAAGCTGTCGAAGAGTCACATTCGATTACAGCTAAGCTGGTCAATCTTTACAACTGGTTGCTGCGTAACCGGCAACACTGGATGAAATATCTCTATTGGTGCGTTAACCGCTTTCGACCTGAAACTCGCGAGTTCTTTCAAAAACGCTGCATTGGATTTATCAGAGACCTTTTTGAGCGGTGGTGTCCACACGTCGTGGTCAGCGTGCACCCGTTAACACAGCACATCTTTGCTAGGGTTCTGAAAGAGTTGAAACTCGCCGATCGCATCCCGCTGGTTTCTGTAGTCACCGATCCTTATTACGGATTTTGGAGAGGCTGGGCCTGTGATGACGTCACGCTTTACCTCGTCGCCAGTGACGAAGCGCGACGCCAGTTGATCGATTACGGCATCAGTCCCGAGCGCATCAAAATATCCGGCATGCCGGTCCATCCAAAGTTTGCGTATCCCGGCGAGGAAGCGGCGCAAGCAGCACGCAAAGCGTTGGGTCTCGATCCGGACAAGTTCACCGTGTTCGTGAATGCGGGTTGGGAAGGCGGCGGCAATATCCCGCAGATCTTCCGCGAGCTGGTGCGCGGTCAGCTGGAAGTGCAGGCAATCTTCCTCGCCGGCAAGAACGAAGCATTGAGAGCGAATGCCGAGTCGCTGGCACAGGACGCGTCGTTTCCCATTAAAGTGATTGGATATTCGGAGCACGTTGAAGAGTTGATGGGCGCGGCCAATGTGATGATATCCAAGCTCGGCGGCCTGACAACTTTTGAAGCGTTGGCCTGCCGCTTGCCGATAATCGGAGACGGGATTACCGAACCAATGCCCCAGGAAGCAGCCACCGCCAGCTTAATTGTGAAGCGCGGCGCCGGCGTCTTGCTGCAACGGGCCGGCGACATTGTCCCAGTGGTGCGCCGCATGGTTGAAGACACCGCCCATTACTCAGCTCTGCGCGCCGCGACCATAGGCCTGGCTATTCCCAATGCCACACGCCACATTGTTGAAGAAATCACTGCGCTCATTCCCAGTTCAACCGACACAACGGAAGAAGTCGTTCTCGTTGACGCTGTCTCGGCGTGACGAAGGCGATTAGTTTCGCGGCAAATGTACGATAAGCTTTAGTTTGTCGCGGCGTTACGACAAGCTAATAAAGCTTAGCGGACATCGAACTGACCCATTAGCCGCGTGACATCCGTTTGACTGTTCCTGCTTTTCAGAGTTTAATTCCCCCGCAAACGATAAAGAGTTATGTCTAAATCGGAGATTCCAGATCTCAAATTTGAGATCTGAGATCTCAAAGCGAATGCCCCGCTTGCTGACCAAGAAGCGGGCTTTTTAGAGACTAATTCGCCTGTTAGGAGACTAGTCCGCCTGTGAGTTTATTGCTCGAAGGAAAGCGCGCCTTTATCACTGGAGGCACGCGCGGAATTGGCGCCGCCCTCTGTCAAGTGTTCGCGCGCGAAGGCGCCGATGTCGCTTTCAATTACAACACCCGTGATGATCTGGCATTGGAGACGGTTGCGAACATCGAAAAACATCAGCGGCGCGCGCTCAGCTTCAAGATTTCGGTGACCGATCGCCTCGGGCTGAAGAAGCTTACGCGTGAGATTGTTGAACTGTGGGGCGGCGTCGACATTCTGGTAAACAACGCCGCTATCAATCGCGGCGACAACTTCGCTACCACCACTGACCGTGCCTGGGATGAGGTGATTAATACAAACGTGGGTAGTCTCTTCGCGGTCACAAAACCTATTTACAAACAGATGATTAGACAGCGGAAGGGAAGCATACTCAACATTACTTCAATAGGCGCACTAAGAGCACTGCCAACCGCGGTGCACTATGCTACTTCGAAAGCTGCGGTTATCGGATTCACGAAATGTTTGTCGCGCGAGGCCGGCACCTTTGGAGTGAAAGTAAATGCGATCGCGGCGGGAATTTTCGACACGGAGTTGGCCCAGGCGCTGCCACAACGTTTGCTGGAGATGCATCATTTTTGGGCTTCAGCCGGTCGCGCCGGCCGCCCGGAAGAACTGGCAGAGTATGCCGCCTTCATGGTCAGTGATCGAAACAGTTTTATGAACGGCGAAGTGGTGATCGTTGATGGTGGCGCGATTACGTAGCGACGGGGGCATGCCCCCTTCCCAACCTTGAGCTGCGTGATCTTGAATGATTGCGAGAAGATTGGAAGCCCTTTCGATCCGAATGAATGGGAACCTGGAATAAATTGGCAGGTTAGGAAGGGGGCATGCCCCCGCTCTTCTTCCCAAGCAACTCCTCAATCTTCTTTTCAAGTTCTCTAAGCTTCCGCTGCATCTCGCCAAGACGTCGAAACGCGGCCGTCGAACGCAACCAATCCTTATTGTCAAACGCAGGGATACCGGAAATCACTTTTCCAGCCGGGACATCGTGGCTGGTGGCGCTTTTAGCGGTGAGAACAACATCATCGCCAATCGTCAGGTGACCCGCGACACCCGCTTGCCCAGCGAGAATGACGCGGCTGCCGATGTGCGAACTGCCGGCGAGACCGACCTGGGCGCATAGCAAACTATCTTCGCCGATCGTGCAGGAATGTCCGATCTGCACCAGGTTGTCTATTTTTGTGCCGCGTCCAATTCGTGATTCTCCCACCGAAGCGCGATCGATGGTCGTGCCGGCGCCAATCTCGACATCGTTTTCAATAACGACCCGACCAGTTTGCGGGATCTTCAACCAATGACGCTCTTCATCTTTTGCATAGCCAAAGCCGTCACAGCCCACCACCACGTTGTTGTGAATGATCACGCGTTCACCGAGCTGAGACCGCTCGCGAATAACGGCACCCGAATGAATAATCGAGTTCTTGCCGACAACAACATTTTCGTAAATCGTAACGTTGGGATAGATATGCACTCCGTCTGCGATTTGACAGAACGGTCCAATCACCACCCCCGCACCGACGCGCGCCGTTCCCGCTACCGTACTTGATGAATCGATCACTGCTGATTCATGGACCATGGCCGCAAAAGTCGGCTCGGGATGAAACAAACGTAATGCGCGGGTGTAGGCAAGATATGGATCTCTCGTACGCAGCACGGCAATTGCGCGCTCGATGGGCGCCCCATCGGCAACAAAGACCGCGGCTGCGTGCGTCGTATTCACCTTCGCCGTGTAACGAGGATTTGCCAGGAAGCTAACGTCGGATGGACCAGCGTTGTCCAGACCGGCAGCGCCTGTGATCTCGATGTCGTTGACGCCGCCATCGATGGTGGCCATGGTTAGGTTGGCAAGTTCGGAGAGTTTCATGTTCAAAGTCTAACGCAACAACGGGATCGCGAATAGCGTCGGTAGTTCAGAGTACAAGCTTTAGCTTGCCTCAACTCGCAGAACAGCAACCTAAAGGTTGTACTCTGAACTGCCGGCGCTTTGCTCGCTTACATTATTGAGACCGGGTCTATCCCAACATTGATCGACCGTAAATTAACTCCGTCAGTTGCAACCACCCTCAGGGCCGCGTCGATAACGTCACGCAGTTGCTGCCGCTTGCGGCCCTTAATCAGCAGCTGCATGCGAAACTCATTTTTCAATCTTGCGAGTGGGGCTGGAGCCGGTCCGAGCACGCGTACCCTGCGATCCGGGTTGGCCGCGTCCAATTCTTTTCGCAGTTGTAAAGCATCTGATCTCACCTGATCGAGCTTTGGTCCATGTACCAGCAATGATGCCAGGGCGACGAACGGTGGATAACTGTGGTTCTGTCGATGCCGAATCTCTTCTTCATAAAAGCCGGCATAATCCTGACCGCTCGCATGACGCAATGCGTAATGATAGGGATGATAAGTTTGAATTAAAACTTTGCCGGCAAGATCGCCACGCCCGGCGCGCCCAGCAACCTGCGTCAGCAGTTGGAATGTTCTTTCGGCAGAGCGGAAATCCGGCAGTGCCAGGCCCGCATCAACCGAAACCACGCCAACCAGCGTAACGTTGGGAAAATCGTGTCCCTTGGCAAGTATTTGGGTGCCTACCAGCAGGTCGAGTTTGCCCTCACTAAAGTCGTGCAGGGACTTTTCAAACGCATGCCGGCGCGCGGTTGTGTCTCGATCGATCCGCGCGATTCGGATTGCTGGAAAGAGCGTTCGCAGTTTCTCTTCAATCTGCTGCGTGCCTTCGCCAACGTAATAGATGTATTTACCGTCACAGCTGGGACACTTCGCCGGCGCTGCTTCACGATGATTGCAGTAGTGACAAATTATCACGCGCTCACTGCGATGATAGGTGAGCGTCACGTCGCAGTTGGGACACTGAATGTTTTCACCACACGAGCGGCAAAGAACGAAACTTGAGTAGCCGCGACGATTCAGCAGAATAATTGATTGTTCGCCGCGCCCGTGCGTATCGTCAATTGCCTGCAACAATTCATCAGAAAAAATCGCCGGTCGCTGATGGCGCGCAAACGCAGCGCGCATGTCTATGATTTCAGCCGCTGCCAGCGGACGATCGCCCAGCCGATTCGGCAGTTGCAGGTATTTGTATTTCCCGGTGCTCGCGTTATGAAACGATTCCAGCGAGGGCGTGGCGGTACCAAGAACGACGACAGCCGATTGCTTTTGCGCGCGCACAATTGCGGTGTCGCGCGCGTTGTAATGTGGTGAGTCCTGCTGGCGATAGGTTGATTCGTGTTCTTCATCGACAATGACCAGCCCCAGGTTTTGTATCGGAGCAAACACTGCCGAACGCGTGCCGATGACTATGCGTGCGGTGCCGTTGCGCACACGGGTCCACTCATCAAACCGCTCGCCTTTCGACAGCGATGAATGGAAAATTGCGACTTGCTCCCCAAAATGCATCCGCAAACGATGGGAAAAAACAGGCGTCAATGCGATTTCCGGAACCAGCATCAACGCGGATCTTCCCAGCCGGAGAACTGTGCGCATGGCTCGAATGTAGACTTCGGTCTTGCCGCTGCCGGTGACTCCATGCAACAAGAACGGCGAATAGACGTGCTCGTCCAGGGAACGATTGATTTCGCCAATTACATTTTCCTGATCCTCGGTCAGCACATAATCCGTTACCGCTGCCGCCGGCGAATTACTTAACGGATCGCGTCGTAATCTCTGCTCAAAAATCTCGACTAGTTTTCGCTTCGCCAACGTCATTACCGGCGATGGCCCAACCTGCGCGCGCGCCAGCACTTCGGCAAACGGCAATGACTCTTCGTTTTCAAGTGCGGCGATTACTTTTTGTTGGGTCTCGGTAAACTTCGGCGCGTTATCCGGATCGCGATCTGCTGATGCGCCCGACAAGCGAACTCGTCGCTCGTATTTTGCGCTCACCGAATTCCTTCCGGATCGCTGTTTAATCTCAAGCAAACCTTCACGTGCAAGCGCTGGGGCCAGCTTTACCACCTCTTCGCTCTTCAATTCTTCAACAGCTGAAGCCAGTGCAATAGTGCCAACTTCGTTTACCCGTTGCAGCAAACGTCGTGTGATGTCGCCTTCGCTGTGCCCGGCGGGATGGTCCAACTCGGCCCTTCCTGCTTCAGTGATACTCAGTAGTTGTTCGACCCGGGGACTTACGCCCGGCGGCAAAGCAGCCTTCAGCACTTCGCCCCAGGGCGCCAGGTAGTAGTCCGAAACCCAGCGTGTCAGCTCTAAAAGTTCAGCCGTCACCAGGGGAAACGTGTCGAGAATCTCGCTCGCGTCCTTTATGTTCTCCTCTTTCAAGCTCGTGCCGGATCGAAGCGCTGAGTGCAGGGCGACGATGTAGCCGGTAACGAGTTTTTTGCCAAACGGCACCGTTATTCGCGAACCGGGTTGCGCCGCAGTTTGTAAAGTCGGAGGAAGGCGGTAAATGAATGTTGTTAGGACGTGAAGCGGAACAGCCACCTCTGCATATTGGCGTGGGCCAGCTGCGGATGGCGCTTCGTTTTCGGTCGGAAGGTCAGGCCCGGTCAGAACTCTTTGAAATGATGGAGAGGGGTCGCTCACGCGTCAGAAGGTAACGCCAAACTTCGATTTGCAAAAGCGCACGCGAGTTTTATGAGTTACGCTTCGCCGTAGCCTCGAGGTAGTCGCGCACCTTCTTGAGGTCCTGCCATGTTTCCTGCTTTTTCGACGGATCGCGCAACAAATAGGCCGGATGAAAAGTGGGCATCACCTTCAAGCCGCGATAATCCTGAAATTCTCCACGCAGCCTCGTTATTCCTTGTTTTGTATTGAGCAGGTTTCTCATAGCCGTATTTCCCATTACGACGATAACCTCAGGCTGAACCGCTGCGATCTCGCGCAGCAGGAAAGGCTTGCACATCGTTGCTTCATCTTCGGTCGGCGGGCGATTGCCGGGCGGACGGCAACGATTAACGTTACCGATTAATACCTCTTCCCGTTTGAAACCGATCGCCTCAATAATTTTCGTTAGTAGCTGGCCGGCGCGCCCTACAAAAGGCCGTGCCTGCGCATCTTCATCCGCGCCTGGCGCTTCACCAACAAACATCAACCGCGCCCGCCGGTTACCTTCCGTGTGCACGATGTTAGTTCGGCCCTGATGAAGCGGACAACGAATGCAATTTCCGATGTCTACCCAAATGTCTTCAAAGGTTTCGGTTGTTGGCTCAAGCTTACTTGCGGCTGGCGTCAAATCTCCGAATAACGTCTCCATTGGCGTAGCGGGAGGTTTTGCCGGCGGCACTCCCGGTGGCAAAACCGAGCCGCGCGATGCAGAAACATTTTGCTTAGTTAACGGTTGCGAAACTGAAGCACGCCTTGGAAGCGACTCCTGGATATCATCCGCTGGATAGCTTCGGAGCGACTGGGATTCTTGTTGCGCTGCGTTGGGAGAATCAGCGCTCTCAATGCCGAGCTCGTGCAAATAAGAAAGGTTTTCGCGAACGTCGCGTGTCAGTAAAACAAACTCTTCTGAAACTTGAGGGTTCTGCATTTAAGATCAGGAAATGGGACCGCTACGCTTTTTTCCGTCCACTCTGCAGCGGTTGAATCGAAGCAGGCTTGACGCGTGCGCGCAACCGCACAACCTCGTCGAGGATTATGTTAGCGACGCTGGTTTTGGGCATTAAAGGCACATGAACTGGGGCTTTGCTGTCCCGGCTGATTAGGGTTATTTCGTTAGTGACCGTGTCAAAGCCGACGCCTTCGCGAGTAACATCGTTTGCAACAATTGCGTCGAGATTCTTCCGGCCCAGCTTTGCGCGCGCGTTAGCCACAACGTTTTCCGTTTCTGCGGCAAAGCCAATCACCAGCAGGTCATCACGATTCAGGGCGGCCACGTCACCCAGGATGTCTTGCGTCCGTTCCAGTTTGATCGTAATTTGGCTGTCCGTCTTCTTGATCTTTTGCGCCGCTGATTGAGACGGTCGATAGTCGGCAACTGCGGCCGCGCCAATAAAAACTGTTGTCTCAGGTAGCTGGTTCATCACGGCAGCGTGCATTTCAGCTGCTGACAAGGCTCGAGTGACTGGAAGGCCGTCTGGCGCTACTGCAGTCGTTGAGCCGGCGATGACACTAACTTTAGCCCCTCTTCTCTTCGCCGCTTCGGCAACAGCAAATCCCATGCGCCCAGAGGAATTGTTTGAGAGAAAGCGGACTGGATCGATGGCTTCGCGAGTTGCCCCCACCGTGATAAGGAGCTTCTCACCCTTGAGATCCTGAATTACATCGCCGTTGGCTGTTTGCAATATATCCAGTGCTGCGGCCACTATTCGATCGGGTTCACTGAGTCGACCGGGACCGAGGGTTCCACAGGCCATCTCGCCGTCATCCGGTTCGATAAAGAAGACGCCATCGGCTTTGAGTTGTTGCACGTTTCGCTGCGTAGCGGGGTGTTGCCACATCGTCGCATTCATTGCCGGGGCAATGAGAACTGGCGCTGTCGCGGCGAGGTAAGTGGACGTCAGAAAATCGTCCGCAACGCCGTTTGCGAATTTTGCGATGATGTTTGCCGTGGCTGGGGCTATTACCAGCAAATCGACGGTTTGCGAGAACGTAATGTGGGCAATTGGATCCGGATTGTCTGGCGCGTAATCATCCACGATGACGTGCTCGCCGGATAGGGCACGAAAGGTAAGGGGCTGAATGAACTCACAAGCCCGTTCAGTCATTGCAACCCTGACGGCGCACCCGGCTTTTTGCAGACCACGCAGCACCTCTGCGGCCTTATAAGCGGCTATACCACCACTGATTCCGAGGGCCACCTTCTTGCCCGGGAAGATGTCTTGTAGAGCTTTGTGGGCCATAGGCAAGTAATAAATTTAAAGATCAATGTAACACCGCTGAAACAAGGGTGCAATGGACGTATCTTTGCGCCCTGATACAATTCATGGTATTCCAAGATATTCTAGAACCATCCGAATAAGAAGGACCACAATATGTCTAGCAGGCAACTAGTCAGTTTCGGCTTGGCCGGTTTGTTTCTACTTCTTTGTTTAGGCTCAAGCGCAACGGCTCAAACGCTTGAGGAAGGCGGTCAGTACGGGCCAGTTGTGCGGGCTTACCTGGGGTACCTTAAGGGCGAGCAGGAGGTCGTAGACGATCGCGCCAGCCGGCATGAAGTAACGCCCGCCTACTATCGCCGCAACTCGAATCGAATCCGAGCGCTGCGGCAGATGGCCATGCGCATAGCACAAGAGACCGGGAATGATTACCTCCCAGAGTTGGAGGCGGTCTCAGCAGACGAGTTTGGACTCCTCTTTGAGCTGCCACCACATCTAAATGCCTTACGAGTCGGCGAAGTTTTTCGAACCACTTTCCGTTATCTGGGACTAGTGAGGGCTGGGGAGGTGTTCTATCTCTTTGCCCGATTAGACCCGTACGAACAATCAGAACTAATGGCGCGTCAGACCAGGGCTGATGCAGAGGCTCAAAACATGGTGGGTCAACCACACCTTTCCGGGTCCAAGACCGTTACTCGTGCCCGTCGCGCAAGTAATCCATAAGTCCGAGCAAAGCGTTTGCTTAGACGCGTCGCGCCGAAAGAGGGCTGCGGGCCAGGAGCTTCATTCTTAATCCCCTCATACGGCCGAATTGGACAGAAAACTGTAGACGCAGGCGCTGTCGAGTGCTATCTTCCCCACCAACGCAAAAAAGCACAATTTTGTGGCAAAGTTGGCTAGATGGTTGTTGACAGAGAGCCTTCAATCGTGTAATAACAGCCGAGTGTTTAAGCTCTGCGGACGGTATGGAATTTTTAGGCAGTGGCTTGGTACGGAGCGAAACCCAAAAACATCACCTGCGCGTTTCATGATTATTTGACCGTCGCGGCACGCAATCAAGAATTTTGTTTCACAATACGGGAGGAAAGTTAATGATCAGCAAAACTTGGAGCCGCAAACCTATCGCGGCCTGTGTGGCAGTCGCCATTCTGAGTGTTTACTCAATGGTAGTGTTGGCGTCGCCGGCAGCAAACGCAGCATCTGGAGAGTTGATGGTCTCCGGGAGTGTTACAGTCAACGGAGAAGCTGTGGTTTCCGGCGGTACCTTGTTTTCGGACAGCGTGATTACGACAGCTGAAAAAAGTAGCGCGATTGTGAGCCTGAGCAAATTAGGCCGCGTCGAATTAGCGCCGAACTCCAGCTTGCGAATTAGCTTTACGGAAAAAGGGATCACGGGCTTGCTCGATAGCGGCAGTGCCCATGTATCAACTTTGGCTGGCGTGGCCGTAAATTTCACCACCAAGGATGGCGCGGTGGTAGTAGATGGCAGCCAGGCCACTTCCTTTACGGTGAAAGTAGTCAAGGGAGTTACCTCTCTTACCACTGATTCGGGCCTGGCTCTCCTGCGAGTTGGCAGCACCACGAAGCAGGTTGCAGCTGGTGAAAGTGCAAATGCTGGTACTCCAACCCCTCAGGGCGGAGATGACGACGACGACCTGAGCGGCGGTGAATTGGCGGCATTCTTGCTGGTCGCTGGCGCTGCGGCTGCCTTGGTCTTCTGGGCAATCACGCACGACAACGACATTGAGTTCGCCGGCACGCCGGTCGTGATCAGCCCGGCTCGGTAAGCGCTCGATTGCTTCTTTTCAAAAAAAACCGCGGCGCTTTAATCGGCGCTGAGGTCATGTACCTACAATCTTGCGGGTCACGCGACTCAAGTCGTGCTTGGCCCGCAAGCTTTGTTTACCAGTTCAATCCCTCCTGATTCCTTTTTAAGGACGCTTCATGCATATTGCGGTAATTGGTACGGGTTATGTCGGCCTGGTAACAGGCGCTTGTTTCGCCGAGTTTGGCGTCGATGTAACTTGCGTTGACATCGATGCCGACAAAATCGCGCGTCTTTCGGCGGGCGAGATGCCTATCTATGAACCCGGACTTGAACAATTGGTTGCGAAAGATATGCAGTCGGGCCGGCTGCGGTTTACGACGGATATTAAGCAGGCGGTGGAACAGGCACTGGTAATTTTCCTTGCCGTGGGTACGCCGCCGAAGAATGACGGCTCGCCCGACCTTAGTTTCGTTGAAAACGCGGCGACCTCAATCGCCCAACACTTGAATGGCTACAAAGTCATTGTCACGAAATCAACTGTACCCATAGGGACCGGTGAGTGGCTGCGCAAGTTAATCCGCGAAAAGCAAAAAGCCCGCCTGAATTTTGGCATCGTCTCCAATCCGGAATTTCTGCGCGAAGGCGCCGCGATAAACGACTTCATGCGACCGGACCGGGTGGTTATTGGCAGCAGTGACGAAGAAGCCATCGCCATAATGCGGGATCTATATCGACCGCTTTACCTGATCGAGGCGCCGTTTGTTATCACTTCTCTCGAGGCTGCAGAACTAACCAAGTATGCGGCGAATGCTTTCCTGGCCACCAAAATATCCTTTATCAATGAGATTGCGAGCATGTGCGAGAGCATTGGCTGCGACGTGCATGATGTCGCCCGCGCTATTGGTATGGACCGGCGCATCGGCAACAAGTTTCTTCATCCCGGACCCGGCTTCGGCGGTTCTTGTTTTCCCAAAGACACACAGGCGCTTGCCTCCGTGGCGCGGCAGTTCGGACGCGATTCTCTAATTGTCGATGCGGTTATTGAAGTCAATCGTAGGCACCGGCAGTCAATGATCCCCAAAATTGAAAAATTGGCTGGAGGTCTCAAGGGAAAGACGATTGCGATCCTCGGATTAGCATTCAAGCCGGAAACTGATGACATGCGCGAGGCCCCATCAATCCATATCATCAAAGGGCTGCTCGAGGGCGGCGCAAAGGTCGTCGCCTACGATCCGGTAGCGATGTCAGAAGCTGCCAAAGTTTTACCAGAAGTTAACTATGTGGAAGACGAATATGCAGCTGTAACAAATGCTGACGCGCTGGCTTTCATCACTGAATGGAATCAATTTCGCGCGCTTGATATGCGCCGCGTCCACGGGCTTATGAAATCGCCGCGCATTGCTGATCTGCGGAACATTTACGAGCCTGAGGACATGCGCGAGCTGGGTTTCGAGTATGTTGGCGTGGGTCGCGGCGAAACGCTTTCCAATTCGAGCAAACATCTGCCCTAATCAAATTCATATGCCCCTAAAAGGAATAGCACTGGTAACTGGGGGAGCAGGCTTCATCGGCTCCCATATTGCTTCGGGCCTAATTCAAGCCGGAGCGAAAGTCCGCATTATCGACGACTTGTCGACTGGCTATCGGGAGAACGTTGCGGAAATCGGCGGTGATGTCGACTTTGTCCAGGCTACGCTTGCCGATGAATCAGCGTTGCGAAAGGTCCTGGAAGATGTCGAGCTTGTTTTTCATGAAGCCGCCATCCCGTCCGTGCCTCGCTCAATAGAGAATCCACGTCAGACGCATATCGCTAGCGTCGATTCAACCTTCTCGCTATTATTGGCTGCGCGAGACAAGGGGGTGAAGCGGCTAGTCTATGCGGCTTCAAGTTCTGCTTACGGCGACCAGCCTACGCTTCCAAAAGTCGAAACGATGCTGCCGGATCCGTTGTCTCCTTATGCGGTCGCTAAATTGGTAGGCGAGTATTACTGTCAGGTATTCACGCGCGTTTATGGGTTGGAGACGGTATCGCTGCGCTACTTTAATGTGTTTGGCCCACGACAAGATCCGAGCTCGCAGTACTCCGGTGTGATCTCTCGTTTTATCAGCGCTCTCTTATCCGGTCAGCGACCAGTGATCTACGGTGATGGTGAACAGTCTCGGGATTTTACCTATATCGACAACGTCGTCGCTGCCAATCTCAAGGCAGCGGAAACGACAGAGGGAATCGGCCAGATTATCAACATCGCCAACGGTGAACGAATTACGCTCAACCAGCTATTGGATCAGCTTAAGCGCTTAACAGGCAAAAATGACGTACAAGCGGATTATCAGCCCCCGCGCCTTGGTGATGTGCGTGACAGTCTGGCCGATATTACGCGCGCCCGTGAGTTTCTGAATTTTGCTCCTGAAGTGGATCTGCAAACAGGGCTAAAGCTGACGATGGATTGGTGGAAGAATAGTCGCTTTGGAAAAGCCTAACGTACGAAACTTACAGCGCAGGCCTTAGTCGCGTGAGGTCGCAACATTACTGTTGTCGGCCACTAACCGCCGCAAGCTTTCGGTGTAGGGCGCCCGGGCCACACCACGGTCGGTAATAATCGCAGTTATCAAGTCATTGGGTGTTACGTCAAAGGCGGGATTGCTCACTTCGATCCCGTCGGGCGCCAGTTGCTGCCCTCCGATATGAGTTACTTCCTTACGATCGCGCTGCTCTATGGGAATTTCCGCGCCGGATTTCAATGACAGGTCGAGTGTCGAGATGGGAGCGGCAACGTAAAAAGGAATATCGTGCTTCCGGGCAAGCACGGCCACCATATAGGTTCCAATCTTATTGGCGGTGTCACCGTTGCCCGCAATGCGATCCGCGCCGACCACGACTGCGTTAACTTTTCCGCTTTGCATGACGCTGCCGGCCATGTTGTCGGTAATGACAGTGACGGGAATGTCGTCCTTAGCGAGCTCCCAAGCCGTCAAGCGCGACCCTTGCAAAAAGGGCCTGGTCTCGTCGGCAATCACGGCCACACGCTTGCCCGCGTCACGAGCCCCACGAATAACTCCCAGTGCGGTTCCATAATCGCCGGCAGTCGCCAGCGCTCCCGCATTGCAATGGGTCAGCACAGTGTCTCCGTCGGCAATCAAATCAGCGCCAAAACGTCCGATCGAACGATTAGCCGCAAGGTCCTCCTGAAAAATCTTTTGTGCTTCTTCAACCAGGCTGGCCTTCAATTCTTCAACGCTCTTCGTTTTAGCTTTTTCGCGATTGAAGCGCTCCCGCATTCGTTCGATTGCCCAAAATAAATTCACCGCCGTTGGCCTCGTCTCACCCATTACCTGGCACATAAATGTAAAGTCATCTTCAAGGTCGGCTGCGGACATTCCTACGGATTGGCTGGCGCCTAGCGCCAATCCCATGGCTGCGGAGACGCCGATTGCTGGCGCGCCGCGAACGACCATTTTTTTGATTGCTTCAGCTACTTCTTCCCAGGAGCGCAACATCAAATATTTTTCTTCAGTTGGCAGCACCCGCTGATCGATCATGCGTATGCCTTCATTGGTCCATTCGACCGTTTTAATCATTTCGCTTATGACTCCTGAGAAATGTGAAACCCGGCAATCTTACAAGACCCTAAAAAGCAGGGCAAAGCGGGGCCCTTACTTGATCATGTTTCTAGTTTCGAACCATTCTGACCATAAACGCCCGTTGTCCCTGCGCTTGGGTCGAGTATACATTTTTCGCCGCATAGCCCATGTGTTTGAAGACGCTGAGCGGGGGTGCCATGTCATTCCAATCTGAAGCGCGAAATGCGATCCAAATCTCGTTTCCGCTGATCTGGGCCGTGTTCATGACGGCAATTTCGCTGAATCTCCGCGGAAGGAAGTATGCGGTATCTTCCTGAATCCCAGGCACGTCCTTGATGACCGCAACTTTGAATTCATTGGCGGGCAGGGAACTATAAGCAAACCAAAGGTGGTAAGCGATCAGGTCCTCAAAGGCATAAACACTGACGTCTTCCGTCGGGCGCGGCTCGCTCAGTTGTACTTGCCGAGCGAGCGGTTCCCACTGGCACCAAATGTATGGCTGCGGACGCGCAAGTGCCCACGCGATCGCCGCGAGCAGCAACCACGATCCGAGGATCAGACTGGTTGCAATTTTGATCCAGTAGCGAGGTGAACGGATAATGGCGACCGCAGCCAAAATTGAATAAGGCGTGGCGACGACTATGAGATGGCGCGTGCCCCAGATAGACAGTGGCAAAAGCCAGCTCAACCCGAAAAGGATTAAAACCGGAGCCAACGCCAACAGGAACAGCGCGCGCAGTGGGTTAACGGGTGCGCCTTTCGCGTGCCCGCCCGTCCGCCAAAGTCGCACGGACCAAAGCAACAGCGGCACGCCTAAAATCAATAGTGCAAAAAGCGCCGTAAGTTGATCAAAAGGGCGCGCGGCCGAACTTTGAATGAACCAGAATGGTTTGTTCAGCAGCGCATAAAGCTGTGTTAGGTCCCAAAAGGTTGGCCGCAACACCCATCCGATGTTCTGCGCCAATCCCTTTCCAGCTTCCGCGTTTTTGAACACAAGAAAAACCCACGGTGCATACGCCAGTATTGTTATGACTACACCCGCGAAGAACCTCGCGGCTCTAGGTCGTTGCCAGATCGCCAGTGCCGAACCTTCGAGAACAACAATCAGCCAACCGGCATAATGCGAATAGACCAGCAAGAGATTTACCAGAAACAGCCACAGGAGTTGTTTGCGAGAATCCTGCTCAGCCTTGAAGAATCTTATAAACAACCACAGCGAGCAAAGCGAGAGAAACATCAACAGCGAGTACATTCGCAGTTCCTGGGCGTACTTGATCAAATACCCATTGACAGCCAGAAGCAGAAACGCCAGATTTCGCTCGGTTTGGCTCAGTTCGAGCGCACGGCAAAGGAGGACAAAAGGAACGATTGCAGCAATACCGAAGACGGCCGGTAATAGTCGCAGCCACAGCAAAGACTCGCCACCGAGGCCAGTCCAAATTTTGACAAGCAGATAGAACAGCGGCGGATGAATTACGTCTGCGGCGACGAACCGCAGCAGCTCAGTCCAGCCATGGCGCGCTGCATGTATGCTGAAGATTTCATCAAACCATAAACGTGTTGCTGTTAAGCGCCACAACCTGACTGCGACAAACAAGACCATGACCATGACCGTTAGGATCGTTCCCGTTGAGAACGATTTGTTCCTTACCGTTTCGTTCTCTGTCCTGACGGATGCTGGTGCTCTTGGGCTGGACGTCATAAGGGCAAACGCATGTTAGGAAGGCTCGATGTCGGCGCAAATCGCAGGGAAATTTTCTCGAAAGAAGTTGCCGCGCGAGAGTATACATTGCATCCGATTCCAGCCGGCAAATGTTTGACATGACTCCAGACGCGTGATAGTGTCCGCTCGAAAACAAACCGATCTTTTTATTTGAAAGCGTCTGGGTGCCCCGAAAGGGGAGAATAGGGAAGCGGGTGAGAATCCCGCGCGGTCGCGCCACTGTGATGAGAAGGCTGAGTCAGCACTTCTTTAAGCCAGGAGACCTGCCACGATGCTTTGCAGCTTTCGAACGCTTCGCGGAAAAGTGTTCAGGCCGCACGGACTACCACTTTTATTAGTCCCGACGATCGCCTGTTTCCTTTCGCGAAACCAGGAGGTCGTCGGGACATTTGCATTTACATCACCTCAAGACAAAGCGATTTGCTCACGCGCTGACTCTTTTGTGTGCCGTGATCGCCTTGCTGAGTTGTGCGCAACGCCAACAACCCACTGGGTTGGAAGCGGGCGCTCAATCCAGGGAGGTGGTGGACGAGTCGGGAAGAAACGTCACGCTTCCAGCTAAGGTTGGGCGAGTGATTTCGTTGGCTCCGAATCTTACGGAGATTGTTTATGCGGTTGCCGCCGGTGACCAGCTGGTTGGCAACACCACTTTTTGTAATTACCCGCCTGAAGCACAAAACGTGGTCAAAGTCGGCGACACACTACAACCGAGCATTGAACGCATACTGGCACTTCGTCCGCAGCTAGTCCTTGTTTCGACCGCCTCGCAACTGGAAGCTTTTGCCAGGCAGTTAGACGAACAACAGATTGCGGTGTACGTCACAGATCCACACGATCTTGAAGGCGTTTTTCGCTCGATCCTGGGTGTTGGAGACTTGTTGAATCAATCTGCTAGCGCGGCGGATTTAGTGAAACAGTTGCGTGCGCGAACCGAAGCGGTTGAGCACGCCGTAGCCGGGCGTCCCGCTGTGTCTGTCTTCTTTCAATTGTCGGGACAGCCACTTTACACCGCCGGCAAGCATTCGTTCGTCACAAATCTAATAGAACGTGCAGGCGGTCGGTCCGTTACCGCGGACGTGAACGAGGCCTGGCCGCGGTTGAGCGATGAAGCGGCTCTCGCTTCGCGACCCGAAGCCATAATCATGCTTTCCGGCGATGCGATGGGAGCGGCGGCGAATACAAACGTAGCAGCGGCACTCAGGAATTCGCCTGCAGTTAAAAATGGCCGGGTCTACGTAATCAATGGCGATCTCCTAACACGGCCCGGGCCGCGCCTGGTTGACGGCCTGGAGCATATCGCCCGTGCGCTTCACCCTGAAGCTTTTAAGTGAAACACAGCTTGAACGAGAGAACTACAACTATCAGTCGAAATACCGCTTTGCTAGAGCGTGGTGCGCGCGCGACATTGCCAAAGACTCTTATTGTTTGCGGCGTGCTCTCCATAATCCTGATTTTGGTCGCAATTATCGCGGCGACCCTGGGCAGCGAACGACTGCCCGTTGTCGATTTGCTACGCGCGCTTTTCACGGCAGGAACACACACTGGCGCCCTTACGGCCACGCAACGCGCAATTCTCTTTGACATACGTTTGCCTCGCATCCTGCTCGCGGCCACGGTCGGCGCATCTCTCGCTGCCGCCGGCGCAAGCTACCAGGCCTTATTGCGCAACGCACTTGCGGAACCTTATCTGTTAGGTATTTCGAATGGCGCCGCAGTAGGAACGATGATTGCGCTCGTGTTTCTTGGAGCAAACGAGTGGACTCGGCCTGTGTTGGCATTTGCAGGAGCGCTTGCCGCAACCTTCGTCGTTTATCGTTTGGCGCGTGGTCGCGCCGGAGCGACGCCGGAAAAACTAATCCTGGCGGGCGTCATCGTCACCACGTTTCAATCATCCGCAATCGTTTTCATCACCACCCTGATGGATGCGACGCGCATCCGGTCTTTTACTTTTTGGTTACTTGGGGATCTGTCCCAGGCCAACTCCGGCTCCCTCTGGATCATTGTTGCTTCAACCGTCGTCGGCGTCGCCCTTCTGACCCTTAAGGCTCGACCGCTAAATCTCCTGATGCTTGGCGAGCGCGACGCTTTTGACCTTGGGGTTGAGGTTGAACGTGTGCGCTTACACGTCTTCTTCGCAGCTAGTCTTCTTGTCGGCGTTTCGGTTGCTCTGAGCGGCTCGGTCGGATATGTCGGCTTGGTGGTTCCGCATTTGGTGCGTATGTCGACGAGCGGCGATAACCGTTTGACTATTCCGGCGGCAGCGCTGGCTGGCGCATCGTTTGTCGTCATTGCCGACACGTTGGCGCGAACTGTAATTGCGCCGCGCGAACTACCGGTCGGCGCGATCACGGCACTAATCGGCGCACCGTTGTTTATTTACCTGCTGAAGCGGCGCTAGGACTATGGGCGGCATGCGAAATTCGATGCGATCAATCATCTACCACACCCACATCTGGCTGGGACTACTAGTGGCCATTCCCGTTCTAGCGTGGACCTCGAGTGGATTGCTTTACGCCTGGCCCAACGCGGTATCGGGCGGCACGATTGAAAGCATTGCAATAGAGCGAGTGCGAATCACGCCGGCGCAAGCGCAAGAACGGGCCAACGATTTCGCGGGAAGGAAACTGCGGACGACCGCATTAACTCTACTAATGCGCGAAGGTCGTCCCGTTTATCAAGCTGTCGGAGGCATGGGCGCTGATTCATTGCTGATTGACGCGGAGACGGGACTAGTGTTGAAAACTCCGCCGCCGGGAATCTTGACCAGGTATTTTCGCCAGGCACATTTCTATTTCTTTGCCGGTAGTTGGCAAGTGCCGTTGCTGGTGGCTGCCTCTGGACTGGCTTTTTTGTCGGCGTTGTCCGGCATGTATTTGAACATCACGCATTGGCGTGCGAAGTTCAGAAAACGGACTGCCGCTAAACAATCTCGGGGACCTCTGCAAGATGCTTGAAGCGAAAAATGTAAGCATCAACTACGCAAAGCGACAAGCGGTCGTTGCTGTCTCGTTGCGTGTTGCGCGGGGGGACATGACGGCTATTGTCGGCGCAAATGGCGCCGGCAAGTCATCGCTTTTACGCGCGCTGAATGGCGCCATTCAACCGTCGCGCGGGGAAGTTTTCCTGGATGATAAGCCGCTCAGTTCCTTCTCGCGCCGCGCCATCGGCAGGCGCATCGCCGTCGTCACACAGGAAGCGTTGTTGGCTTTTCCAGTTTCGGTATTGGAATACGTGCTTGGCGGCCGTTATGCGTGGGCCGGATCGGGTGCATGGGGTTGGGAATCAGAGCGCGATTTGGAAATCGCAGCCGATGTGTTGCGCCAAACTGAATTGGAAAACTTCAGCGCCCGTCTGATGAATGAATTATCAGGGGGTGAGCGACAGCGCGCAGTTTTGGCGCGAGCTCTCGCGACCGAAGCCGGCATTCTTTTGCTTGACGAGCCGACGGCCAACCTGGATCTCGCTCATCAGGCTTCCATGCTTCAGTTGGTGCGCGCGCATTGTGACGAGCGCGCAACGGCGGCAGTTATTGTTACGCACGACATTAATCTGGCCGCGGAATTTGCAAATCACGTTGTGCTGCTGAAAAAAGGGCACCTGATCGCCGCCGGTAAGCCACGCGACGTTTTGACTGAAGAACTGTTAAGCGAGGTCCTGGAAATCAAAGTTTTGGTAGACGCGCATCCGCTGTCGGGCGCGCCACGTATTACGCCGGCGCACGAACTGCGTCGGTAATCCGGGAACGGCAGACAAGTTTGTCTCTCCGTTCCCATCAATCCGGGTGACGGCTTAGGGAAGGCGGTCAAAATCCGCCACTGCCCGCGCAACTGTTGGCGACGCAGACGCTCTGGAAGGTTTTAGCCACTGTTCAAAAGAATGGGAAGGCTGGCCGGAGCTGAGTCGCAAGTCAGGAGACCTCGCCGCCGCTCTTTCGTAAAGCTCGCACTGCGACGGGCAGGAGACTCTACAAATGAAAACTATCCAGACCAGCCGTTTATGTTTCAAGAACAAACTCTGTAGCATTCTAATTCTGCTGTTGCTACTAACCGTTTTCGCTAACGCCGTGTTCGCACAAGGCAGCGGAGCACAAATCACCGTCCATGTAACTGATCCACAAGGCGCAGTTTTGCCAAATGCCAAAGTCACTCTTTATTCGCGCGACAATAGCATTCGAATCGGTGGTCTTACTGCCAACAATGGTGCCTGTCACTTCGAACGGCTCGCGCCCGGCGAGTATTTGATCGAAGCGGGAGCAATTGACTTCGCGAGCGCAGCTACTCACGTTGTGCGCGTTGCACGGAATTCCAGTGCGTCGGTAAATATTTCGTTACCGATTGCAGGCGTTAGGGAGCAAGTGGTTGTAACTGCGCAAGCCACAGCGCAACCGGTCGATGAAGTTTCGAAGGCAGTTTCCGTCCTGGATTCGCGCGAGATAGACGATCGGGACGAGACGGAGATCTCCCAGGCGTTGCGCAGCGTTCCGGGTTTGAGAGTGACGCAGCTTGGCGGGCCTGGTTCGTTCACTTCAATCAAGACACGCGGATTGCGCAATGAAGACACAGCAGTGTTGATTGACGGATTACGCTTTCGTGACGCCGCGGCTCCGCAGGGTGACGCCTCGGGTTATCTCGAGGACTTGATCGTAACGAATGTAAGCCGGGTCGAAGTTCTTCGCGGTTCGGGCTCGTCGCTCTATGGCTCGAATGCCATAGGGGGAGTCATCAATCTTGTAACTGATGAAGGCGGGGGTCCGTTTCATGGCAGTCTGCTCGGCGAAGGTGGCGGGTTGGGAATGTTTCGCGGACGAGCACAGTTTGCCGGTGGTACGCGCAATGACAGCATTGCTTACAGCGCCGGCTTTTCGCATTTAAACGTTTCGCGCGGTATTGATGGCCAGGATGAAACGCGCAACACGAGCGGGCAAGGGCGGCTTGTTTTCCGGTTAACACCAACCGCCACACTGTCGGGGCGCCTCTACGCGACCAACTCCCGCTTGCAACTCAATAACAGTCCGCAGACCGTTGGCCCCATACCGCCGACCGGCATCATCGATGCGATTGCGCTTTCGCCAGCGGAACTGCGTCGCTTTGAAGCAGGTGTTCCCACCTCGCTCTTGAACGTTGGTGCAGCTACTTTCATCCCCTCCGCAAATGATCCCGATAACCTGCGCAAGGCAAACTTCTTTTCCGGAGCGTTACAATTTACACAACAGCCAACCGAGACCTTTAGCTACACAATTGCCTATCACGGCCTGGTAACTAACCGTAGCGGTAATAATGGACCACTTGGTGTTGGCTTCCAACCGTTTGGCGGCAGCGAGCGATCGGAGTTCAATGCGCGCGTTCATACGTTTAACGCACGATTCGATGCGCAGGCCGGACACGCGAACTTCATTAGCGGGGGCTATGAGTTCGAAAGTGAGAACTTTAAGAATCCGTCCTTTCCCGTCAATCCCGCCGATAATTCCAACGTTGATGTGACGCAAAGGAGTCACACGCTCTTTGTGCAGGATCAACTACGGTTGCTGGATGACCGATTGCAAATCTCGGGCGCATTTCGCGCACAATTCTTTCGACTGCAACAACCGCGGTTCACGCCCAGTGCTTCTTCGCCCTACGCGGGCCTGACTTTTCTGTCGCCGCCTACGGCCTATACTGGCGATGGGTCAGTCGCCTACATGTTTCGGACGTCAGGAACCAAGTTACGCGCTCATGTTGGTAATGGTTACCGGGCGCCATCGCTTTTTGAGCGCTTCGGAGCCTTCTTCGACAGTTTCTTTGGGTACTCGGCCGCCGGCGATCCGCGGCTGCAACCGGATCGTTCAGTAGCTTTCGACGCGGGGATTGATCAGACGCTGTACACGAATCGGTTGCGGGCCTCGGCGACTTACTTCTACACAGAACTCCAGAAAGTGATCATCTTTGATTTCTCGGGCCTGATCGATCCGGCAACTGATCCGTTTGGCCGCTTCGGTGGTTATGTCAACACCAACGGGGGGATCGCGCGCGGTATTGAGCTGAGCATGACGGCGACGCCCGTGCGCGATTTGAATATTACGGCCGCTTATACCTATACGAAGAGCCTGCAACGCAGGCCTCAATTGGCGGGTGTCCTGCGTTCGCTTGGGATTCCCGATCATCAATTCTCGCTGGTTGCTACCCAGCGCTTTGGCCGGCGCATCCTGATTAATTTTGATCTGGCCGCATCGAGTGATTATCTGGCGCCAATATTGAATCTCAGTCCCTTCGGCAGCCGCGCCTATCGCTTCCGCGGCTTGGCCAAGGCTGACCTCGGTGGGAGCTACACGTTGCCCTTTGGAGAATCACGCTCCCTGCGGTTCTTCGGTTACGTGGATAATCTGTTCGGCCGTGAGTATTTCGAGAGCGGCTTTCGGACGCCCGGTCGCACGGGTCGTGCCGGCGCGTCCTTTAGTTTCTAACGCGCACCACCCGGGTACCTGTAGCACTCCTAAGCGCTGCAATGAAAAACAAAAAAGTCTTGATGTCGTGGAGCGGTGGCAAGGATAGCTGCCTGGCGCTCCACGAGATTAAGAACGAGCGGAAGGTTTGCGTAGCCGCATTGTTAACCACTATCACGCGTGATTATGATCGAATCAGTATGCATGGCGTGCGTCGGGTGTTATTAGAACAGCAAGCAGCCAGCCTCGGTCTGCCACTTCATCAGATTCTCATCTCGAAAGACGCAAGCAACGATGAATATGAGGCGAAGATGGCCGAGGCATTTGCAGGGTATCGTGAAATGGGAATTGATACCGTCATATTTGGCGATCTGTTTCTTGAGGATATCCGAGCATATCGGGAGCAGTTTCTGACGCGGAACAAGATGCATGGACTGTTTCCAGTGTGGAGTCGAGATACGGCCGTTTTCATTCGAGAGTTTGTAGACCTGGGATTCAGAGCAGTTGTTACTTGTGTGGATTCAAGAATTCTGGATCAATCGTTCGCCGGTCGTTTCATTGATGAATCTTTTCTTTCATCGCTGCCGGAACAGGTGGATCCTTGCGGCGAAAACGGAGAGTTTCATACGTTTGTGTTTGATGGACCAGCTTTCTCATCTCCTGTAAAATTTTCGCTTGGCGAAACTGTGTTAAGAGAGTCATTCTGGTTTAAGGATCTGTTGCCAAAGTGAATCTGGAATCCAATTCTGAACCACCACGAACCGTGCAGCAGATCGTTTCGTTTCTGCCATCGGCGACAGAGATGGCGTGCGCGCTCGGGTTGTCTGAACAATTGGTAGGCATAACGCACGAGTGTGACTACCCTCCTGAGGTAAGAGGAAAGGCGATCGTGGTTCGCAAAGCTCTTCCGATTGAAACGATGAGTCAACTCGAAATTGATATTGCGGTCAGCCAGAGAATGCGTGAAGGACGAAGTCTCTATGAGGTCGACGAAAAGCTTTTGCAGGAACTTGCACCTGATCTGATTCTGACTCAAGACTTATGTCAGGTCTGCGCGCCGTCTGGGAACGAAGTGTCACAGGCGCTAGATCTGCTTGTCAAAAAACCGCAAATCCTCTGGTTGACTCCAAATTCCCTGGAAGAAATATTTGCTAGTCTCCAGGAACTTGGCGCAGCAACAGGCCATATGAAAGAGGCGGAGGAATTAATTGCCCAGGCACGTGCAAGGCTACAGAAGGTAGAAACGGTCACGCGAAAGTTATCTTTGCGACCGCGGGTCTTCTGTATGGAATGGCTCGACCCCGTCTATTGCAGCGGCCATTGGGTGCCGGAGATGGTCCACATCGCCGGCGGTGTAGATGAAGTTGCACAAGTCGGAGCGGATTCCGTGCGTGTCCCCTGGGATAAAGTGGTCGAATGGAAACCTGAGGTCCTCATTGTTACGCCGTGCGGGTATGATCTGGAGCAGACCATTGAACAGGCGCGCCAACTCTTCACTTATCCGAACTGGTCTACACTTCCGGCTGTTCGTAACGGCCGCGTGTATGCGGTTGATGCGAACTCCTATTTTGCGCGGCCGGGTCCCAGAGTCGTGGACGGCACAGAGCTTTTGGCTCACCTTATTCACCAGGAGTTGTTTTCGTGGAAGGGGCCGACTGACGCCTATCAACGCCTCGCGTTCTAACCAGATTCTTGTTCAAGCATGCTTATGACTCTTACAAAACAAAAATGCTGCTCCAACTGCGGCGCAAGCTTTACCTGTGGATTGGAAAGCGAGCAGCCGTGTTGGTGTGAGGACCTGCCTCATATTCCATTACCGGCTAATAAAGATCAGGATTGCCTTTGTCCGAAATGTTTGTGGGCCCTCGTACAGGAAACGACTGGCACGACTGATTCAGAACCTGATCACGTCGAATCAACTGAAGTTCCAGTCACCAAAAAACGATTCAGGTTGCAAGGTTTTGCGGGTTGATGGGCGCGAGTGCGTCCCTTACAACAACCTGTCCTTGCAACCTGAAACTTGCCGGCCGCTTTAGGTGAGCGGCGAAGTTAAGGATTTTTGGTAAACAAACCTCCCGCCAGAAAGATCGCACCCACGATCAATGAATGCCGTGATCGACTTTACCTAACATCAGAGGCCCAATGTTCAAATCTCCCATGACCAGGCCGAGAACTCCCAACGCCAGATAGACCAGACCGAAGACAAGGCAAAAGCCTTTTGCACCGCTGAGCGATCCGGCAAAACCAAAGTAGAGCGCAATCACTCCTGAAACAATAAGTGCGAGATTATGAGCGGGCGAGAGGTGGGCGCCGAGGAAATCCAACACGTGCGTAAAACCTAGCACGCCGACCAACAGCAGCACTAGACCCGGAACCTTAGCTACAGTTTTTGCCATGATTACCGTTTCTTCTCCTCTTTGAAAGGTTAACTACCATGCGGCCGCGCCGCCGTTGAAAAGCAGCCGCCTAAACCCGCGAGGACGAATGTCAGAAGGTGGCGAATGTATACCAGAGTGCCCGTTCGCTTGCAAAGCTTTTTTGCGTGCCGCAGCTGGAAATAGCCACACCATTCCGGGCAAATAAATCGGAGTGTTATACTTAAAAAACTTCTGTCTTCCCGCTTAACAGGAACTTTCAACGTTTGGAGTTGATTTATGCGGAAACTCTACCCAAAACTGCTGATACGCCGGGTTGTTGCCAGCAGCGTTCTTATGCTTTTGCTTGTTTGTACCGCAAGCGCATACACAGTTGTCATGCGCGGCGGAAAGCGGGTCGAGGTGCCAGCAAGTTTTGTGGTTACCGCTACGACGCTAACCTACGAAGCCGGGCCGGGCGTTCAGATTACGCTCCAACTCGCCGCCATCGACATTCCGGCAACTGAGAAAGCTAACAACGAGCCGGCCGGCGCTTTGTTGCAGCGTCGGCAACTGTCTCGCGAGGATTCGCGTGCACAGTTGAAAAGGCCTCTGGTTAACAGCTCGCGGCGAACGATTACGAATCGCGATCTCGATGCAGCGATGATTCGCCGACAGCAAAGCGAGGTAGCTTACGAAAAGAGAAGACAGGAACTTGGATTGCCCAGCGTGGCGGAATCCCGTCGCCGCGCGGAAGCTGAGTCAGCTCGGATTAGAGAAGAACTGGCAGTGACACGGTCGTCGCAAGAAAATTCCGAGGCCTACTGGCGCGCTCGCGCTTCGGCTTTGCGAACCGAGATTGCGGCGATCGATGCGGAAATCAATTATGTGCGCACTCGTCTCGAGGAATCCCCGTATCCTTTAACGAGCGGCTTTACCTCCTTCAGCGTTGCCCCATTCATTTCAACGAGCGGTTTCTTTGGCAATTTTGGCTCGGGACGTCGGTTTGCTCGAGGAGGCATTCCTCATCGTCCCCTGGTCTATAGCGCGCCGCAGTTTGGATCGCGTCTGGCAGCGCGCGTTGGGTTTGGAGGCGGGGCCACGGCAGGGCAAGTATTGCTAAACAACCGTGGCGGGTTTAGGCACTTCAGATCGAGTGGCGTCGGGTTCGCATTTCCTGTTGTTCCAAGTGTGGGTGTCTTAGGATCAGGAATTCAGTCTTACGACCACAGCTACGAGCGCAGTGCGTTGATAACACAATTCAACGAGTTGGCCACCGCCCGCGCTGGACTCAAAGCCAGATGGCGCGAGCTTGAGGATGAAGCGAGACGCGCCGGTGCGCCGCCGGGGTGGCTGAGGCCTTAGTCGGCAGAAGCAGACGGCAGGAGCAGACGGCAGAAGGCGGGAAGGCAGAAGGCGGGAAGGCAGAAGGCAGTAGGCAGAAGGCAGTAGGCAGTAGGCAGTAGGCAGTAGGCAGTAGGCAGAAGGCAGAAGGCAGTAGGCAGAAGGCAGAAGGCAGTAGGCAGAAGGCAGTAGGCAGGAGCAGTCGCCAGATACCCCAAGACCAAAGACCAAAGACCAAGGACCCTGACAACGACCCAATGACTAACACTTGGGAAACAATCATCGGTTTAGAGATTCACGCGCAACTGAGCACTGAATCGAAAATCTTTTGCAGTTGTTCGACCCGCTTTGGTGACGAGCCGAATGCGAACACCTGTCCAGTCTGCCTTGGATTGCCAGGCGCCTTGCCCGTGCTCAACCGCCGCGCAGTCGAGCTTGGCGCTCGGGCCGCGCTCGCGCTGGGACTGCATGTAAACAATCGTTCGATCTTTGCGCGGAAGAATTATTTCTATCCTGATCTGCCGAAGGGATATCAAATCTCGCAATACGATCAGCCTTTTTCAGCTAACGGTGAACTGGAGATTATGACGGCCGAGCGCGACGAGGCGGGACACCCGCTTGAATGGCGTCCAAAAAAGATCACTATCACCCGGTTGCATCTGGAAGAAGACGCGGGCAAGAACGTGCACGAAGGACTGCCGGATATCGACCGTTATTCTTACATCGATCTGAACCGCGCCGGCACGCCGCTGGCTGAAATCGTTACTGAACCGGACTTTCGTTCTTCATGGGAAGCGTACGATTACGTTAATCACGTGCGTCGCGCGCTGCAATGGGTCGGCGCGTCCGAAGCCGACATGGAAAAAGGTAACCTGCGCTGCGAAGCAAACGTTTCCGTGCGCCGTCGCGACGATCAAACATTTGGCACCAAAGTCGAATTGAAGAATCTGAATTCAGTTCGCTTCATGCATCGAGCGATCGAGTTTGAGGTTCAACGGCAAATCGGAGTACTGGACTCGGGTGGCAGCTTGCAACAGGAAACGCGGCTTTGGGATGAACGCGCGGCAGAGACGCGCGTCATGCGTTCAAAGGAAGAAGCGCATGATTACCGTTATTTTCCCGAGCCCGACCTGCCGCCGTTGGAAGTGTCCGATGAATTCATAGCGGAGGTGCGCGATGCAATGCCTGAATTGCCGGAAGCGCGCCGCAAACGATTCATGGAAACCTATACCTTGAGTTTTCCTGACGCTTCGCAGTTAACGTCCGAACGATCATTAGCCGATTACTATGAGAAAGCAGCGGCTGCTTCGGGCGATCCGCGGGCGGCCTCTAATTGGATACGCACCGAACTTCTGCGCGAACTGGATGCCGTAGGTTTACTCGCGCACGCTTCGCCACTCTCGGCGGAAGAGTTGGGCTCGTTGGTCCACCTGATCAATGACGGCAAGATAAGCGGCAAGCAAGGCAAGGAAGTTCTGCATGAGATGTTCAAATCAGGCAAAACTGCGAACGTTGTTATTGAAGAACGCGGCCTGGTGCAATTAAGCGACACCGGCGAGATCGACCGCATTATTGACGACGTGATCGCCGGTAACCCGTCGCAGCTTGAACAATATCGCGCCGGTAAAGAAGCGCTGTTTGGCTTCTTCGTGGGCCAGGTGATTAAAGCTTCGAAGGGCAAAGCAAATCCCAAGATTGTGAATGAGCGATTAAAGGCGAAGCTTAACGGCTGATCGTCGCTGCTTGTAGCATAGACTTCAGTCTGTGCTGTTTCCGTCGGCACAGACTAAAGTCTATGCCACTCAACTTCGAATTGTTCCATGGATCTAACCAATAAAGTTGCAGTCGTTACCGGTGGATCTAAGGGCATTGGCCGCGGCATTGCCGAGGCGTTGGTGCGCGAAGGCGTTAACGTCTTTATCAGCGCGCGCAAGCGACCAGAAATCGAAGAGACCGTCGGAGAGTTAATGGCGCTTAAGGGCGGTTCAGCTAATGGAATCGTCGCCGACGTTTGCAACTATGCGCAGGTGCAAGCGCTGTTTGAGCGGGCAGTTTCTGTCTTCGGTGGCGTTGACATTCTTGTTAACAACGCGGGCATCGGCATATTTGCACCGGTTGAAGAAATGGCGGTTGATGATTTTCGCGCGGTCCTGGAGACAAATCTTTTCGGCGTCTTCCATTGCTGCCGCTTGGCAATTCCCCTGATGCGAGCGCGCGGCGGTGGCTACATCATCAATATTTCTTCTCTAGCCGGAGTCAACGCTCACCCGAAGATGGCCGCTTACAATGCATCAAAATTCGGCCTCAACGGATTCAGCGAAGCGCTGATGCAGGAGGTCAGGCACGACGGCATCAAGGTCAGCTACATCATGCCCGGCTCGGTGAACACAGAATTTGGCGGCGATTCACCTGATGAATCGAAAGCGTGGCAACTGACGCCGGCGGATATCGCCAAAGTCGTTATTGATTTGCTGCAACACGACGAGCGCAGCTTGCCGAGTCGCGTGGAAATAAGACCGAGCAAGCCGCCAAAGAAATAGTGGAACAGACTTCAGTCTGGGATTGCTTGGCGGGCACAAACTAAAGGAAGCTCTGATCAAGTTAATCGGGCTTACCCTTCCAAAACCCGCGTAGCGGGTGAAAGCATAAAGCCTGGGGTGGAGCGAAGCGGACCCCCAGGTTAACGTTAGGTCAGAAGACCGAGCGCGCGGAGCGTGCGATAGCGCTAAGGCCACGATTTATTGATCATTTACCGCTGTCGACCGTTCGCGGGCTCGCGCATCATATGTCAACGATCCTGGGGTTTCGCTCCGCTACACCCCAGGCTTTATGCCATCGCCACGCTTCGCGGGCTGAATACAAACTGTCTCTTGACTTAATCAGAGTTTCCTAAAGTCTATGCCACTCAGAGGATTCTTAGGCAAAGCTGATGCGAGCCGTGGTCCAGCGCGTAACGCGCGCCAAAGTGACAATTGAAGGCGAAACAGTCGGCGAGATCCAAAAAGGTCTCGTCGTTTTGCTGGGCGTTGCGCGCGATGATGCGGAAATTGATGCGGCCGCTCCGGAAGTGGCCGAACCGTTATACGACTTCTTTTGTAACGAAATTAGAAAAGAGCTGGATGAGGTTGCCACGGGCGGTTTTCGCCACATGATGCAGGTGGAATTGGTTAACGATGGACCAGTTACGATCTTGACGATAGCCGGAAACTGTTTTAATTTTGCGCTTTAGCTGACAGAGCCTCTCACCGAAGAGAAAGAGCGGGGCAAGCCCGCCTTTCCGACCTGCAGCTGATTTGAGTTGAGAATATTATTGGCGCCGGAAAGACTTTCAACCTGGGAGCGAAGGCTCAACTTCAAGAGTCTCGAGGTTGGGAAGGTGGGCATGCCCCCGCTCTTCGTCGCGAATAGATTTTTGTTAGATGCTATCTTCGTCAGCCTTCGAGCTTTCATTCAACTCATAGCGATCGCGATCACGCCGCTCTATCTTCTCAAGGAAATCAAGTTCTTCGTTATCCTCAAAATTCACCCCCACCGCGTTCGCATTCTCCTCAACCATCGATTGGTCCGGCGTGGGATTGTCGCCACCGACAGACTCTGAACCACTCTCGTTCACATCTTCCCACGACGCGTCCAGGTCGCCGCCTGCATCCTTGGGAGACGCTGCCGTATTGTTGCGTAGCCGATGTGCAAGCTGATCGGGATCCTTCGGTGCGCGCGCGATTTCCTGCTCCATAAATTGTTCAATCTCAGGATCAGGAATGAAATCCGGATTATTGCTTAAGTACTCAAACTCTTCCGCTGGTTTCTTGGCCATGTAAGCTCTCCTCACCTTGGATCATTGGCGCCCAACAAGCACCGGGACTAATCGATTGGACAAAACGCTTGAAGCTGCTCGCGAAAAATGCGGGGGTTGCAAAACTATAACAAATGCCGAGAAAACTGACCAACAATCGCGCTAATGTTTCCGGCTGAAAACGACAAACTGGCTGGCTTGACGATTAACCAACCGGACTTTACACTGAAGTTGCTAACAAAATTGTTACAACCTCCTTCGCGTGATTAGTAGTTGAAGTTAATCACGAACATTTGCGGTTTCTATGCCAGCTCCTTTTAATTCTCTACAAACGTTCAGTCCCAGCGCCGGTCAAACTGCAAAATTTTATTCGCTTCCGCAACTCGAGAAGGAAGGCGTCGGTCCAGTTGCGAAATTGCCGGTCAGTATTCGCGTCGTACTCGAATCGGTGCTGCGAAACTGCGACAGCCGGAAGATTACTGAAGACGATGTGCGCGAGCTGGCAACCTGGCAACCTAACGGCGAGCGAAAGGAAGAGATCCCGTTTGTTGTCGCGCGTGTGCTCCTTCAGGATTTCACCGGCGTTCCCTTGCTGGTGGATCTCGCCGCAATGCGGTCCGCTGTCGCGCGCCTGCGAAAAAACACGGGCGTCATCGAACCTCTGGTGCCGGTGGATCTCGTCATTGACCATTCAGTCCAGGTCGATTTTTCGAGCACCAAAGATGCATTCGAAAAAAACATGTCGATGGAGTTCAGACGAAATAACTCCCGGTATCAATTTCTAAAATGGGGCACGCAAGCTTTCGACGGTTTTGGCGTGATACCACCGGGCATCGGCATTTGTCATCAGGTAAACCTCGAATTTTTAGCAAAGAGCGTCTGGGAGCGTAACGGCGTTTACTATCCCGACACTTTGGTCGGAACAGATTCACATACCACGATGATAAATGGGCTGGGCATCGTGGGTTGGGGCGTCGGTGGCATCGAAGCGGAGGCGGCAATGTTGGGCCAGCCTGTTTACTTTCTTACGCCCGACGTTGTCGGCGTGAACCTAACCGGCAGTTTGCGCGAAGGTGTTACCGCCACCGATCTCGTGTTACGCGTCACTGAGATGTTGCGCAAGGCGAAGGTGGTGGGAAAGTTTGTCGAGTTTCACGGCGAAGGTGCGACCAGCTTGTCAGTAACTGATCGCGCGACCATTGCGAACATGGCGCCCGAGTATGGCGCGACCATGGGATTCTTCCCGGTGGATGAAGAGACTTGCATATACCTGAAAGCAACCGGGCGTACTGATGAACAGGTTGAGGCCGTGCGCAACTATTACAAAGCGCAGGGCATGTTTGGAATTCCAAAGTCAGGGGAGTGCCAGTACAGCACTGTGCTCGATTTGGATCTCGCTTCAATCTCGCCGGCTGTGGCTGGTCCAAAACGGCCCCAGGATCGCATTGAACTTTCAAATCTCAAGGATAGATTTATCGATTTGTTGCAAATGCCGGCCAGCGACGGGGGCTACGGGAAATCAAAAGAAGAAACCGACTCGCGCTATTTCACGCGCATCGGCACCGTTGAGATCGCCAGGAAGGCAATCCGGGGTGGTGGTGAGCAGCGACCAGACGCAGTCCCGATAGCGGCTGGCGGCATAGTAACTCCGCAGAACACGTCCGTTTGGACCGAAACCGAGATGGTAAACAACCGGCCAACGCCGGATCGCGTGCTCGAGGTCCATCCGGAGGAATTCCCACACGCTGAGGTGGATTTGGGCCATGGCGATGTACTAATCGCTGCGATCACTTCTTGCACCAACACTTCGAATCCGAGTGTCATGCTTGCGGCGGGTCTGCTTGCGAAGAAAGCAGTCGAGCGTGGTCTTACGGTTGGAGCGGCAGTAAAGAATTCACTGGCGCCGGGTTCGCGGGTAGTCAGCGAATATCTTCAGAAGACAGGCCTGCAGACGTATCTGGACCAACTGGGTTTTAATTTAGTTGGGTACGGATGTACGACCTGCATTGGCAACTCTGGTCCGCTTGACCCAACGATCGAACAGGTACTGGGCGAACACGATCTAATCGCCGCCAGTGTGCTTTCCGGCAACCGAAATTTTGAGGCCCGCGTTCATCAAAGCATTAAGGCTAACTTTCTAATGAGTCCGCCGCTCGTCGTCGCCTTTGCGATTGCCGGTCGGGTCAACATTGATCTTTCGAGCGAACCGTTGGGTAAGGGAAGCGATGGCCAGGACGTTTACCTGCGCGATGTGTGGCCCAACCTTCAGGAGATCAACTCGCTACTGTCAACGGCGATGGATCCGGAAACTTACCGGCGACTGTATCGCGACTTTGCTGAACAGAATCCCTTATGGAATGAAATTCCCACCAGCACCGGCAACGTTTATGAATGGGATCCGGAATCAACCTACATTCGCGAGCCACCCTACTTCGAGGGTTTCAGCAATGCGGTCGGAGAGTTTGAACACATTCGCGGCGCCCGACCGCTGGCAATCTTCGGCGATTCCGTAACTACCGATCACATCAGTCCAGCCGGCGCGATCAAGGCGAGCTCGCCGGCGGGTTTGTATCTCCAGGAAAAAGGAGTGCAGATCGAAGACTTCAACAGTTATGGCTCGCGTCGGGGCAATCACGAGGTCATGGTGCGGGGAACGTTCGCTAACGTACGCATTAAGAATTTGATGGTGCCGGGCATCGAAGGAGGGGTAACACTGCACCAGCCCGATGGCGAGCGTATGAGTATTTACGATGCGTCAGTGAAGTATCAGCAAGAGAACATACCTCTGGTTGTGATTGCCGGCCAGGAATATGGCACTGGCAGCTCGCGCGATTGGGCCGCGAAGGGGACGCGTTTGCTTGGCGTCAAGGCAGTGATCACGCAAAGCTTCGAGCGCATTCACCGCAGCAACCTTGTGGGTATGGGAGTTTTGCCGTGCCAGTTTAAGGAAGGAACCAATGCCGCTTCGCTTGGTTTGGATGGCAGCGAGGTTTTCGATTTGGTCGGTCTCGAAGATGGTGTAGTGCCGCAGAAAGATTTGAAGCTGATTATTCATCGTTCGTCGGGCGAAACCGAGGAAGTGCCTGTGATCTTGCGGATCGACACGCCAATCGAGATCGACTACTACCAGCATGGCGGAATTTTGCCGTACGTTCTGAGGCAATTGCTTGCGGGCACCACTGACTTTTAGATTTAGATTCAACTTATTAGGAGTAACAAAATGTCATCTGCACAACCGGCCGGAACGAACTCTGCTCGCAAATATCAACTGCTCATCGATGGCCAGTGGGTCGACGCGCAATCAGGCAAAACTTTTACGACGCCGAATCCGGCGACCGGCGAAACCCTCGCCGAAGTAGCCGAAGCCGACAAAGCTGACATCGACAATGCTGTCGCGGCTGCGCGACGCGCTTTCGAAGGCAAATGGTCATCGCTCAGCGCGCGCGATCGCGGACGGATGCTTTACAAGTTATCGCAGTTGATAGAAGAGCACAGCTCGGAGTTAGCGGCGCTAGAAACTGCGGACAACGGCAAGCCTATCAAAGAGTCTTCGTATGTTGACCTGCCGCAGGTCGCGGAGAATTTTGAATACTTCGCCGGCTGGGCCACGAAGATCGAAGGCGAAACTATTCCCGTTCCGGGACAGATGTTCAACTACACACTGCGAGAGCCGGTTGGTGTTTGTGGACAAATCATCCCTTGGAATTTTCCGCTGCTCATGGCTGCGTGGAAACTGGCACCTGCGCTCGCCGCCGGCAATACGATTGTGCTTAAGCCTGCCGAACAAACTCCAGTCACCGCCATGGAGTTGGGAAAGCTGATTCAGGAAGCAGGGTTCCCGGAAGGCGTGGTCAATATAGTCCCCGGTTACGGCGAGACTGCGGGTGCGGCGCTCGCGTCACATCCCGGCATCGACAAAATTGCTTTTACCGGTTCGACCGAAGTAGGCAAGTTAATTGCCAGGGCGGCTGCGGCCAACCTGACAAAGGTTTCCCTGGAACTTGGTGGCAAGGCGCCGAACATCGTTTTTGCCGATGCTGACATCGAGCAAGCGGTCAACGGCGCGATGATGGGAATCTTTTTCAATCAGGGCCAGGTGTGTTGTGCCGGCTCGCGGCTGTTTGTGCAGGAGGAAGTGAAGGACCAATTCCTCGATCGGCTGAAAGAGAAGTCTGCGAAGATTGTGGTAGGCGATCCGATGCATAAGGGTACTCACATGGGGCCACAGGTGTCGCGCGAACAACTCGATCGCGTCAAAAGCTTTGCAGATATCGCACGCAGTGAAGGCGCGACCGTAGTTGCGGGCGGTGAATGCCCCACGCTGGAGGGCGCATTTCAGAATGGCTACTTCTATCAACCCACGATCTTTTCCGGTGTTAAGAACCAGATGCGCGTGGCCCAGGAAGAGATTTTTGGCCCAGTCGTTTCTGTGATCAGTTTTGAAAATGAAGACGATTTGATCAAGCAGGCAAACGAAACCATCTATGGCTTGTCCGCCGGCATCTGGACCAGCAACATCACGCGTGCGCACCGTTTCGCGAAAGCCATTAAGGCGGGTGTCATCTGGATCAATACCTTCAACATGTTCAATGCGGCTTCGCCTTTCGGTGGGTATAAGCAGTCGGGCTATGGACGCGAGATGGGCAAGCACGCGCTGGAGATGTACACCAACGTCAAGAGCGTTTGGGTCGATTTGTCAGGCAAACCGATAGGCTGGTTTGGCAAGTAAACGCAGCGAAGTTAGTTTCAGGAAAACGCTTTGTTCCCCTACGGCATCTTTAGATTGCCGCAAAGGCTCTGCAGCGCGCCGGCTGCATTGCGGCGCTCTCCCTCGAACAAAACTGAAGGTTAAAGAAGGAGACGCTTATGCAAATTGTAAAACGAATGGCACCGGCCGCGGTCTTACTGTTGGCGGTGTTTATGCTGACAGCCTGCCCCAGCCAGACTACTATCTCGAGTATTAATGCCGATCCTGGTCGTTATCGTGGTAAGGAAGTTGGGATTGTCGGTAACGTTACCGACAGCTACGGCATTCTCGGCAACGGCGCCTACGAAGTTGATGACGGAACCGGCCGCATCTGGGTAGCCACGAGGCGCGGCGTGCCTTCGCGAGGCTCGCGCGTGGGCGTGAAAGGTCGAGTGCTTAACGGATTCCAATGGGGCGGTCGCAGCTTTGGAACGGTTTTGGAGGAGACCGGCCGGACGTCGAAGCGACCATAGGCCAACGCCGGCTCCGCGTATGGAAGAAAAAGCAGGCGCGCATACTCTCGAGCAACGCGACATTGTCGCCAGTTTCGATCGAGAGTTTGCGCGCCTTCATTCTCGTTCATTAGAGATAATCAAAAGCACTCCGGCTTCGCTTCTCTACGAAGTCACTATGCAGCCAGTCGCTCAACTGCAATCAGTAGGCGAGAGTGTGCTGCGCTCCGCTGCTGCGATCGAGCAGACTTTCGGCGGCATAACTGCGAATCTGTGGGATGATCCTTTTGAATGGACTTTGCCGGAACAACTATCCACGCCGGCGACTGTGCTGGCTCATCTTCTGGAGGTTGAGGCAAGCAGAAAGCATGCTTTCACCAGCTTCACGGATGATTCTTGTCTCCTGAAATCCGTCGCAACCCCCGCCGACGGGTTGGTCTCGCTGGTGGAATTGTTGCTTAAAACTCTTGTGAGAGCGACGCATTACCAAAGCCAGGCAGTGGTTACACTAAAAGCGCTTTCCGTTATCAGTCCGTCAGGGTTTATTATCTAGCGCCGGTTTCAAATCCTACTCGAGGTTTCGGAATGTTCTGCCCTCAATGTGGACAACAACAAGTCTCTGAGACGGTGAGGTACTGCTCGCGCTGCGGCTTTCTGCTTGAGGGTGTGAGCGTTGTGGTGGCGTCAGGCGGACAGTTGCCGATGCGTTACGTACAGTCGGCAAGTCGAGAACTATCTCCTCGAAGCAAAGGCGTGCGTCAGGGTGCGTTGTTGATGCTCAGCACACTCTTAGTAGTACCGATTGTGTCCGTCGTTACTGTCAACCTAAGCATTATTCCCGAGATCGTGATTCCCCTGACAGCGATTTTTTGTTTTATCGGCGGCTTGCTGCGAATGCTCTACGCTCTAATGATGGAAGATGCCAATCCGCCAATTGATTCAACCCAACTAGCAGCTTATGCACCGCCGGTAGCTCCGCAACTCGACATTCGGAGACCGGTCGCTCAAGCCTCGCTGAACCCGCCAGCATGGAGGCCTCAGCCGAATACTGGTGAGATCCGAACGCCGGCGAGTGTTACCGAAAACACAACCCGTCTGCTTGGCAAGGACGAACCTAGAGACCGCTAGGCCTTCGCCGCGAGTATCGGATTGGTCCATCATCCATGATCCAAGTAGTGCCCCATACCGGTATCCTCGCAGAACTATTGCGCGGGCGCATCAAGAGCGGAGGCCCTATCACGTTCTACGAATGGATGCGCACCGCGCTGTACGACCCCGCTGAAGGCTACTACCGCAAGCCTAAGCGAACGATATGGGGAAGGGAAGGCGACTACCGCACGAGTCCGGAACGAAGCGACTTGTTTGCGGCGACGTTTGCGCGTTACTTTGCCGACCTCTACCTACGGCTCGATAGCCCTCGGTCCCTTTCATTAGTTGAAGTCGGCGGTGGTGCCGGGCAGTTCGCTTTCGGAGTTCTGCAAACGCTCCAGAGTTACTTTCCGTCTGTCTTCGGAGTTACACGTTATATTTTTGATGAGGTCAGCGAGCCGGCTCAATCCTCCGCGCGCCAGCGATTGCGTCCGTTTGCCAATTGCGTTGAGTTTTCAAGCATCAATGATTTGGAGGTCGACCCGGGCATCGTTTTTAGTAACGAATTGCTCGACGCTTTTGCCTTTCATCGAGCAACTTTAATCGATGGCAAGCTTTGCGAATATTACGTAACACTGGCCAGCGAAGGACAGTTTGAGTGGCTGATTGGTCCATTGTCGACTTCGGGCGTTCCCGATTATTTGAAGCGGCACGACATTCGTTTGCGCGAAGGCCAGGTCGCAGAAGTTAACCTTGAGGCAGAACAGTGGTTGGAAAAGGTGGCAGCAAAACTGCGACGCGGCTACCTGATTACTGTCGATTATGGAGCAGAGGCGAAGGAGCTTTACTCGTCGGGCGAACGCTGTCAGGGCACACTGCGTGGTTTTCAGCAACATGAATTGGTTGAAAACGTGCTGAATTCTCCCGGAGATTCTGACTTGACGACTACCGTAAACTGGACAGCGATTAGGGCGACCGGTCAAAGCCAGGGGTTAACGACAGTCGAGTTTGCCAGGCAAGACAAATTTCTTCTCGACGCGGGATTGCTTGATCAACTGGCTTTGCAATCTGAAAGCGCTAGTGAAGCAGAAAGAATTCGTTTGAGTACGGCGGCGCGCGAGATGGTTTTGCCAAACGGAATGGCCGCAAGTTTTCAGGTGCTGGTTCAGGAAAAGGGTTTGGACATCGAGTCTTCGGGAACGATTGAGCATGACGCGCGACTATGAGTTGGTGGATGTTTCCCACACGATCCATGACGGCATGATCACTTATAAGGATTACCGCCGCCGGTAATCGGTGATCACCTGTCGCGCGAGCGCTCGCGTGAGCTTTACGCCCCGGGAACTGAATTCCACATTGGGAAAATCGAAATGGTCGCGAATACCGGCACTTACCTCGATAGCCCGTTTCACCGTTATGCGCAGGGGACCGATCTGGCCGGGTTGAATCTGTATTCGCTGGCCAATCTCGAGGGCATCGTTGTGCGCAGGAAGCCCGACGCAGGCCGCGCGATCGACGTTACCGCGCTTTCAAGTTATGACTTGAAAGGCAAGGCAGTCCTCTTTCACACCGGCTGGGATTTGCGCTGGCGCGCGGAAGCCTACAGCGACGGTACCCATCCATTCATTACCGCGGACGCAGCGGAATTGTTAGTGGCAAACGGCGCGGCGCTGGTCGGCATTGATTCCTACAACATCGACGACACGAGCACTGGTGAGCGTCCCGCGCATTCGAGCCTTTTAGCTAACGACATTCCTGTCGTTGAACATTTATGTGGCCTCGGCGATTTGCCGCAGACCGGCTTCCGGTTTTTTGCGGTACCGGTGAAGGTGAAAAACTTTGGTACGTTCCCCGTGCGCGCGTTTGGCATCGTTCCTAAGACCGGCGCAAGCTAAGCGGTTGTAAAGTAAACTATTAGTTGTGGCGGTTCGTTACAATTAAGTTGAAAGGAATGCCCCAACGCGATCTAACAGTTTGCTTTACGCTAGATGGAGGTTATATGGGTCTAAGCAAATCGTTACTACCCGAGTTTGACAATGAAATGGCGAACACGCGCAAGACGCTCGAGCGCGTGCCGGACGAAAAATTCGCCTGGAAGCCACATGAGAAATCGTTTCCAATGGGAGGCTTGGCGACGCATCTCGCAAATCTGCCGAGTTGGGGGAGTTTGATTCTAGACTCAGACTCGTTTGACGTCGCGCCTGAAGGCAAACCGGTTAAAACGCCTGAGTTGAATTCTACCAGCGCAGTGCTTCAGAAGTTTGATGAGAATACAGCCGCGACGCGGGCTGCAATCGAGGCAGCGGGCGATGAAGATTTATTTAACACCTGGACGCTGCAGTCAAACGGAAAAGCACTCATGACGCTTCCGAAAATCGCGGTGCTACGCGGTTTTGTGATGAACCACATGATCCATCATCGCGCGCAACTAGGAGTGTATCTGCGGCTAAACGACATTCCAGTACCGTCCATCTATGGGCCGTCGGCGGACGAGGGCGCGTTCTAGGAGGGCCGGGTGCGGACGAAACGAACACGAGCAATGAAACACCAGCCATTGAGTCTTGTGCTTTTGCTGGCAGTAATGACCGCATCCCTGGTGTGCTACGGACAGGACTCGCTTGGACCGCGGCCGAAAAAAGCTCGCACCCCTGCTGACTACCAACCCCGGACCATGAAGGATATTGCGGCCCGGGAATCACCGCTTCGAAATCCCGGTGATGAGAAGATAATTGTGAACGGTGACCTCCGCCCTTCCCGAGTGAGAGTTGTTTATGAAGGTCGTTCCAGGACGCTGCCGGAAAACAAACAGAAGGTGCTGCATCGCTGGGCGCAATTTTATGCCGGCGCTCCAACACATTACACCGTGCCTTATCAAAGTGAACTGCTTTTTAAGGCCGAGGGCGTGAAATACTGGTTGGCGGTCAGGAAGGATTCCCTGGCGAGGTTCAAAAGCGAAATAAAGGCCGGCAATACCATTGACCTATTTTTAATTCGGCTCGGAGGTTACCTTGAAGCCAACACGTGGGAAGTCGTGCTTCTCGTAGAAAGCTTTCAAAAACTTAAATAATACGAATTCCCAGGCCCGTCAGCAGACGAGGGCGCGTTTTAGAACAGCTGGAACTTAATGGTCAGATACTTCTTCGGGTTTTGCCGGAAGTCGTAAATTAACTTTACGCCTTCGGAAGAGAGCTGGTTGACGTTTGAATACAGCGCATCGTCGGTAAGCAACTTGCCGAACGTGCCTTCGCCTCGTTGCGCCCCGGCTACCACATTGTCAATTCGTTCGGCGGTAGTGTTAAAGCGGGCGATCGCTGCGCGCGCGTCGTTGTAGATCTGCTCGTCTTTGATCAGCCGGCCCAACGTGCCGCGGCCCGCATTGATTTCCGTGATCATGGAATTGACCTGGTCCACCGAGTGATCCAGCCGATCGGCCGTGCGGTTGATGCGATTGTAAAGCTCATCGTTTGTTAAGAGCTTACCGGCAGTACCGCGGCCCGCGCGCAAGTCGGCAGCAATTTGCCTTAACTGCAAAGCGATCTCGTTGGCGTTGTTATAGAGGGCGGGATCATTCACAAATCTACCTGCAGATCCTTCTCCGGATCGTATCTGGCGCATAACGTCTTCGGTTTCACGGACGGTTGCGTTCAGATTGTTGTAAAGCGCTTCATCGCTAAACAAACGACCAACGGTGCCTTTCCCCTCCTGGACATCGTTCACAATCAAACTTATCTGATCGGAAAGTTTGCTCAGCCGCTGCGCTAAATCAGTTCCGGAAGTGGCAAAGTCGTTTACTGTGTTCGAACTCGAGGACGGCAGTATGTCGTAGTCTCTAACGGGTTGGCCCAACGCTGTGCCTGGGCTGATGTTGAGTAACATTTCATTGCCCAACAAGCTGGGCGAGCCCTGTTGCGCAGTCGAGTCCTGCCGTATCCGTTCAGTGGCAGGACGTCCATCGATGGTCGAATCAATGATCATCAGCGCCTCAACACGCTTGGCGGTTGGCTCAGTGGATGGGGGCAGCAACGTGATCTTGTCTACCTTGCCGACGCGCACACCCGCGAGTCGTACCTCTGAACCTTCGCGCAAACCGTTCGCGTCGGCAAACTGCGCTTTCAAATGAAGCTTCTTGGTAAACGGATTGATGTCGCCTGATGCGTTCAGGATGAGAAAAATCAGGATGATTATCGAGACCAGCACAAAAATGCCGACTCGCAATTGGTTCAGGCTTACTTGCTTTGTTGATCTTGGCATAGCGGTTATTAAGCATGAAGAATGAAGGAAGAAGGATGAAGCAGCCCATTAAATGAGCGCATTATTTTCCTTTCGCCTTCATCCTTCCGCCTTCATCCTTTCGTTAACGTCCCCGAAGAAACTTCTGAATATACGGATCTGTGGACCGGCGCAGAGCCTCGTCGGTCCCGCTGAAGGTAAAATTGCCTTCGCGCATCATCATCACTTTACTATTTATCAGGCAAAGCCTTTCGCCTTCGACCTCAAACACGACCTGCCCCTGTTCATTTACGACAGCATATTCAGAACAGATGTAATCCAAATTGTTCATCTCGTGTGTCACAAATATGGAGGATACGTCTTCCAGATCGCGCAGTTTCATTGCCAGCTCGCAGATGGTGCGCGCAGTAGGCGGATCGAGACCTGCAGTAGGCTCGTCAAAGAGCACAATTTTTGGATCCCCAATTAAGGCGCGCGCAATACCTACCCGACGCCGCATGCCGCCCGAAAGTTCAGCGGGCATCTTCTCGATCGCATCCTCGAGGTTCACGAAACGAAGCATACGGCGGACTTCCGGCTCAACCTCGTCCTCTGGCAATCCCTGCTCGTGCAGTCGATAAGCGACGTTGTCGTACACTGAAAGCGAATCGAACAGCGCGCCTTCCTGAAATACCATGCCGATCTTTTTCCGCACGTTCATCATCTGCACTTCGTTGTAGTCAGTGATGTCCTCGCCATCAACCAGCACGCGTCCTTCATCCGGCTTCAGCAAACCGAGCACCAGTTTGATGATCGTCGATTTTCCTCCGCCGGATCCACCCAGGATGATTTTTGTCTCGCCCTTTGCCACTTTGAAACTAAGCCGGTTCAAAACCACCCGCTCGTCGAAGGCCAAAAGAACATCTTTGAACTCAATCGCGGGAATAGTGCGACTGCTGTCGTCGACGTCAGCAAACGTCGAGTCGGCCGCATTAGTGCTCACCCTCCCCTGGCTGGAATGAATTTGTTCGGATGAAACCATGTGTGCTCAGTAATGTGTGCCCAAAAAATATTGCAGTGCGCGCGCCAGAAAGAAGTCAGTGATAATGACCACGATCGATGCGCTGACTACGGCTTTCGTCGTGGCGCGCCCGACGCCGACAGTTCCGCCGTCGGTGCTCAGTCCTTTGTAACAGGCAATCGCCGCAATGATCACAGCGAAGCAAATCGGCTTGATAACACCGCCAATAATATCACTGGAACTGATACCATCCCGAACCGAAGTAATAAATTCGTTTATAGACAAACCATAAAGTGTTGTGGCTGCGATTCCGCCGCCGCCGATGCCCACTACGTCAGCTACCACGGTCAACAACGGCAAAGTTATTACCAGCGCGACCAACCGGGGCGCCACTAACTTCTTGATCGGATCGGTGCCCAGAGCGCGCATCGCGTCGATCTGCTGCGATACGGTCATCGAGCCAAGTTCGGCTGCAATGGCCGAGCCAACTCTTCCGGTAACCATTAAAGCGCAAAGCACTGGTCCCAGCTCGCGGACCAGGGAGATTGCAACTAAACGACCAGTTTGAGATTGTGCTCCGTAGAATTGCAGCGTTGGGAAAGTCTGCAGCGTGAGTACGCCGCCGGTGAAAAAACCTGTCAGCAGGATGATGGTTAGCGAGCCCACGCCGATCACATCCATCTGGTTGATCGCTTCTGAAATGTAGCGCGGACGTTTGAAAAGACCAGCGATAGCGCGGGCAGCTATCAAGGTGGTCTCTTGTAGCTCGAAAAGAGATCGCGTGGCTAAATTCATTAGGGCTGATACGGTGCCGGCGGTCAGAAACGCTGTTTTGTTTCCAAGACTCGGCTGCCCACGGGATAGCCACGGGGGACTATCAGGGCCTGCTTGTCAAAAGCATCCGACGCTGTTTTTGGCGATGGGCAGATTGAACTAGCGGCTTATCATGCGCAATATCGGAGCAAAGCGTCAAGCGGAAGTTATTAGAAGCGTTAGACTTCACACCAAAGCGTGGCCAAATGATTGAGGAGCCTGCCGCCTGGCATGTTAGGGTCGCTGCCTGCGTTGTAATGGGCGGCGCGGAAAAAGTGGTGCTACCCCATTGCGTTGGTTCTGGATTGCACGGGAACCCTCAACTTCCTGGCGGCGTTGCCGATTCGGATTATCGAGTAGGCGATTCCGCCGGGCATCGCGCGCTTGTTGGCGGAGGGTGCGCAGAATTCCTAACTGTTCAAGCGTAAGAACGCGTCGAATTCTAACTTCAGTCAGAATTCTCATGCGGATCGAAGCAGCCTGGGCCGTGGCAACTTCACTCATCCTTTGCTCGACCAGAGCTTCCTCGGGGTTGTCGGCATCAAGCACGGTTTCAAGCGCAAGGTTGGCTTCCCGAACACGTTGGTTGAGAGCAGCCCGTTCAATCCTGGTTTGTTCCCGAATAGTGCGAATCCTTTCGCGCTGCTCGGGACTCAAATTCAGTTGCAGGATCGGATCGACGGGCCCCTGCTGTTGCGCCTCGGGCAATTGGGTCTGTGGCTGTTGCGCCCGAGTCGTTGGCGTTCCCAAAAGCAGCGATACCGCTGTGGCCAGGACAAGAATTTTTGCGTCGTGCTTCATCATTCACCTCATGACACTGGGGTGCCGAGAGCTGGAATACTATTGGTTTATTTGATCGCCGATAAGATTGAGACCACTTTCGCTCCCGGATGAGACTAACCTCAAATCCGCAGCTAACTGCTCGCGCTCCGCTTTCGATAACGGACGGCGCGCTTTTCCGTTTCGAGTACTGGCTGCAACCTCATTGCCGGAACTCAAAAGGCCACGCGCCTGCACCCGCACGGTTTTATCTTTCACACCGGCGGCTAGCGACAATTCCGGCCGTAGCTGCGGCGCGAGGGCCTCGCGGCGTGCAAGTTCCTCTTGCACTCGCCGCTCTACCAACGCATTCATCTGCTGCGGTGAATGAGTTTGATTATTCAATCCGTCAGCAGTGATTACGGTCGGCTTGTTCAAATTGACCACTGCCAACACACTGAGAACGCAGAAAAGCAGAGCCGCAAAACCAACGGCGCCTTTCATCCATAACGGAGAAAGATCAAAGAACGCTCGCAGTGCTGCCAGGGAGGAGCCTTTAGGCTGATTGATGAACGTAGATGTTTGGAGCACCGTCACTGGCACGTGACCGAGCGACTCGTCGCGCCAGGCCATCACTGACTCGCGAATTGATCTGAACTCACCGGCCTGCATCAGACAGACGCGACAAGAATGCATATGGCTCTCAAATGAATCTTTCTCAGTGTCGCTTAACTCGCTATAGAGAAAAGCAATCAGATCGTTTTCACGTCTGCAGCTTGGGGCATCTTCTTGCATGTTCTTCACTCCCACGTTTTAATTAATCTCGCTGTCATACTTTTGCAAGCGCAGTTGTAATTGTCGCAACGCTGTGTAGAGGCGGCTTTTCACTGTACTCAGCGGGATATCAAGCGCGTCTGCCATCTCGCGAAACGTCAGCTCTTCAAACTCCTTCATAATGATCACCTGACGCAGGTCGAGGGGCAAACTGTTCACTGCGCGCCGTACCGCAGTGGCACGCTCGCGACCTTCAACCACGAGCGCCGGCGAATATTGAAGCGGCGCCGAAAAGCTCGCAGCATGTTTTTCTTCTTCTTCTTCAAGACCACTCTCTTTTCTGACTTTGGCCCGACGTTGGCGCGTAATGCATTGATTCACGGCAATGCGATGCAACCAGGACGAAACCTTTGCCTCGCCGCGAAAAGCCCGAAGATTTCGAAACGCAGCGAGAAACGTTTCCTGCGTTGCGTCACGGGCATCCTCTTCGCGGCCCAGCATGCCGAAAGCAAGCGCGAAAATCCGCCGCTCCCAGCGTTGCACAATCTCGCCGAACGCTTCAGCGTCGCCGGTTAAAGCACGCTCTACGATCTGTTCGTCGCTCGTAGCCGCCTCCATTCAAACCAATCCAGGCCAAAATCTTTGCCGGCGAAAGGCTATGCGCCCGGGAGTTTAGACGTGTTTCCTGCAAAATAAGTCGATAAAACGTGATAGCGAACACTCTAGACGGGTGGCCTGCGAAGCCAGTTTACCGAAGTATCACTGAAATTGGGCAGTCTAGCCCGCCAAATATCGTTTAACATGGGTGAAACGCGTTGACAGGCACTTATTGCTAAACCATAATGAAGTTGGCCGTGATAAGTGGGCCGTCATCAGCAACATACCTTCCAAAACAGTCTTTCATTTCCTCAGCAACCATAGCACCAGTCAATCGATTAATGATTAACCAGACCGGCCGAATTCGTCTTCTGTACATAGTTCTCGGAGTGCTGCTCCTGGTGGGGCTGCTGCCGCTGGGTTTTGCCGGCAAGCTGCTCTCTGATCGTAGCGCCGAAGAGTTGCGTTCCGTAGAGGGGCGTTATCAGGCACAGCTGGTTCAGGACAAGGCGAGACAAATTGAACTCTATGGCCAGCGGTACAGGGACGTTGTTACTGGTCTGGCGAGGGCTTTTGAAATCGCGGGTGGTATCAAGGCGCTTAACGATGCAGGTTACGATTCGCGTTTGCAGAAAACGCTTGAAGAAGATCCAAATTTGATTGGCTTGGCGATCTGGCCTGTAAACGGAACCGTGCACCGCGCTTTTCAGCCTGACCTTATTCAACATCAGGAAGTGGATCAACGCGTTGGCGACGTTCTGGCAAAAATGAATGGTCGCGGAGTTGTTGTTAGCCGGCCGCAAATCATCAGATCGGGGCAGGAGATGGCTTTGACCGTTGCGGCGCCGGTAATGGGGGGCCCGAATGGACAGGATTTGGTTGCCGCGGTTGTGGCCATAATCTCGTTCCAGGAAGTGTTCAACGCAGTCCACCAACAAACGTCACGGAGTGAGCGCGAACTTTTGGATGCGGGCTTGCCTGTCGTCTTCGTTGTCGATCAAAATGGACGCGCTGTGGCCCATCCGGAGGCCGGTGTTGCTTTTGCAGAAAAGCCGATGACGGATTTGAAGGTGGTCCAGGACTGGCAGCAGTCCGGGGCCCAGGTGCAGTCTGCACTGGAACCGTTTTCGCTGGTGCGCGACGGAAGAAAAGTTGAGATGCTCGGATCTTATGCAACCGCAGAGTTGGACAAGAACGCGCGCCTTGGTGTGATTGCGATCCAGGATGAATCGGCAGCGCTCGCGTCCATCAGCGACATGAGACGACAGACGATATTGATCAGCTTCGTAGCGGGCTTACTGACACTTTTGATTGGGTTCTTCTTTGCCAAGAAGTTGACGCAGCCAGTGCAGGAATTGGCCGGAGGCGCCCACCGCATCGCATCGGGTGATTTCTCGCAGCGAATTAACGTTCGCAGTCGCACGGAATTGGGCGACCTCGGCAACTCGTTCAATCTCATGACCGATCAGGTCGAGCGTTACATCAGCGATCTACAGCGTTCGGCTGACGAAAACCGGGAGTTGTTTTTGGGCACTGTGAAGAGTCTGGCAGCAGCCATCGACGGCAAGGACCCATACACGCGCGGACACTCTGAGCGTGTATCCAGGATGTCGGTGGCAATCGCGCAGCGCCTGGAGCTTTCTGATGATGAATGTGAAAAGATCCGGATCAGCGCGTTGCTTCACGACGTTGGCAAGATCGCTATTGACGATAAGATTTTGAAGAAGCCTGCCGCTCTAACGGACGACGAGTTTGTGATCATGAAGCAGCACCCGCAAAAGGGCTTTAAGATCATGTCGCAAATTGGAGCGATGAAAGAATTCCTGCCCGGCATGTACATGCATCACGAGATGGTCAACGGCCAGGGTTATCCGCAGGGATTGCATGGGGACGAGATTCCGTTGATGGCCAAGATAGTAGCTGTGGCCGACACTTTTGACGCTATGACAACGGACCGCCCCTACCAGCGCGCGATGGATTTTGAAGCAGCGGTTAAACGCATTCAAAGCTTTGTCGACACTCGTTACGATGCGGCGGTTGTTTCGGCATTCGTTCAGGCATGTGAAGAGGGGCAGATTCGCCCGGGCACAGTAAAACTCAAGCGCACGGTTCCCGCGCGCGGTGCGGTCAGGCAACCACCACTCGAAACAAGTACCGAGCGCGAACCGGTGCCGGTTTCATAACCCAACCTTCAGAAAGACCTGCAGCAGTCCAACCCGAAGCGTTTTGCGACGCCCCGCTCGAAGGATAGTCAGTCCTTGCTTACTGCGTCCAGCTTCATCTTCGATAAGCTTTTGGGGTAGTCGTACGACTCGACGAACTAAAGGAAGCTCTGATCAAGTGTCCTCGACGGGTAGCGTCTGTGAGAGTTAGCCCGGCGTTTCAACGCCGGGTTCAAGTTCTTGCTTGCCCTCGTCGCGTAGCGACGATTGAATCGGGAATGGATTCAAGCGGCGCTACGCGACGCGACTAATTCCGTGACCGTTCCCGGCCTTGAAAGGCCGGGCTAAATTCATCCAGACGCTACGCGTCGAAAGACTAATACCGACCTTATACTGCCCACTTGATCAGAGTTCCTAAAGTTTTATCGGACATCAAGCCGAACCAATACTGAAAACCCAATCTCGTTCTTGAGTGGCCCAGC
>JBPCLZ010000116.1:0-24296 GCA_051002775.1 Pyrinomonadaceae bacterium
TAAGTGGAAGGAAAATCTATGTTCTGTCCAACTTGTGGTACTCCGATCACGCCCGGACTTAGTTATTGCAATCGCTGCGGCGCGAGCTTGAAAGAGACCACCGAAACAATCGTTAGGACCGGCCCCATCATTGCTTTTCTGTTAGCGGTCGTAGTTATCGGAATCGGCGGCCTCGGCATCATGCTGGGCGGGGCCGTAACCTTGAAGCGAGATGCCGTACTCGGTGAAGACGTGGTTGGCATGTTCATGTTCTTCACCTTCTTAATCCTGGCACTGATCGAATTCTTTTTGGTCAGACAGTTGTCCAAACTCATCAGCGGCACACAAGCAAAGCGTGTTTCGCCGCCCACGCCGCCCGCCATACCAAACGAGCTGCGTCCTGCTCAGGCTCGCGGCTTACCCGAAGCTATGCCGAGCGTCACGGAAAATACGACACGGACGCTCCAGTATTCACGTAAAGAACCGCCACGTTGAGGGATGCTTCTAACAGAATGAGGTAATGCAATAATGCAAATCTTAACTTACCGAAAAACATTTTTGCTTTCAGCTCTGCTCTTGTTTTCCTCCGGCTGTCATTTGGCAATGCACGAGAATGTTAGAGGCTCGGGCGTGCGGGAGAAGCAGAAGCGCGAAGTTGCATCGTTTACGTCAATTGCCACGAACGGCGCATTCGACATTGATGTCGTTTGCCAAAAACCGCAGAGCCTCGAGATTGAAGGCGACGACAATTTGCTGTCGCTGATTACTACCGAAGTTTCCAATAACGTGTTGCACATCAAAAGTAATGGCAGCTTTTCGGTTAACGATCCGATCAAAGTCAAGATCTCGGTGCCGAATCTCGAGGGTATTGCAACCAACGGCGCTGGAAAAATCGAGGTTTCCGGACTAAAAAACGAAAAGTTTGAAATCGAGGCCAATGGCGCAACCACAATCCGGGCGGCCGGCGAAACCAAGCTGATCGACATCAACACCAACGGCGCTGGAAAAATTGATGCCCACAATCTGCGCGCGACGCGCGGCTTAGTCGAGGCGAAAGGGGTTGCCCGCGTGGATGTGAATGTTACTGAGCAACTCGATGTAACCGTGTCCGGCCCATCGCACGTCACGTACGAAGGCGATCCAGTTGTGAATAAGACCCTCCATGGACCAGGCAGTATCACGAAAAAAGAAAACGAGGGAAGCTAATCCGAAACCGTGAATCGTAAATCGTGAATCGTAAATAGTGGTGGGCTTTATTTAACGCGCTTACTTCACACGTTGGGCTATCTCACGATTAACAGATTGTTTGCGACGATCCGCCTGGCAATCTACATTTAAAAGGCTTCACCAGTAAGTGCGTCAATCAGCGACGGCGTCCCTATTTACGATTCACGATTTACAATTTACTTTCTTTTTTCTGTTGACATTCTGCTACCTGGTGAATGACTATTTGCCATCATCAAAAAGGAGCTTAATGCGCCCATGACCTATGTAGTGGTTGAGTTATGCGTTGATTGCAAATATACGGACTGCGCGGCTGTTTGTCCGGTGGAAGCATTTCACGAACTCCCCGATCGTCTTTACATCAACGCCGACACTTGTATCGATTGCGATGCTTGCGTGCCTGAATGTCCGGTGGAAGCAATTTTTGCCGACACTAACGTTCCAGAAAACTACGCGCATTGGACGCAGATCAATATCGACGAAGCTCCAAACTATCCGGTCATCAGCCAAAAGATACCAGCACTGCATGGACCAAGCTGCACCGGTCCCGAAGAGTAAAACGAAAGAACTCAGGTAATTGATTTTAATAAAGGCGGGCCCTCTTTTTTGAGCGGCCCGCTTTCCGTTGAGAGTTCGTTTTTCAATTCGTGCTTTGGTACTGGTGCTTTCCTGGTCTTTTGTGCATACACGGCTCTTGTTACAATTAACGCGCAATGAAGTCCGTTATTCTCCTATCTGCGATTCTCATTTTCAGTACGCTTGCCTACTCGCAATCAGGGCGGCGAGCGACAACAACTACGTCACCTGCTCGAACGGCGACCGGGGAGCCAAAGCCAACTCCTAAGGCTGACGAAAACGAGGCGCCGCCCGTTACGGCAGAGAAAAACCAGGATTATCGTTGCGCCGACGATGATAGTCTGGAGCGGATCCTCGATGGCGCCGAGCTTAACGAGCGGATAATCTCCTCTAAAGACGCTGACGAGCGAGCGCAAATAACCAAAAAGCCACCACCCGAATACACGAGAGAGGCTCGCCGAAATTGGGATCCAGGGATTTGTTGTCTTGAGGGCTCGCGTGCAGAATTCAATTCAAACCGGGGATGAAAAATGGCCAGCCTGCATCCACCTGGGTTACCGCGGAATAATGTCTTCCGTCTGGCTGACTCTTCAATATTCAGACCGTGACCAACGGTGAAACATCAAGGCAGGCGGCCTCAACCTCAAGCCGAAGGATTTTTAATATGAAGCGGACCACTCTTATCCTCGTCACTCTGCTCTTTCTTCTCAGCTTTGGACCACTGAACACCCCCATTTTCGCAAAAGACCATTGGCTCTCTTTGCGCTCGAAGAATTTCCTGCTGGTTGGCGATACCAACGAAAAACAGCTACGTCAGGTGGGAATGCGGCTAGAACAATTTCGCGAGGTCTTCGCGCAATTGTTTCCCAGGGCGGTGCATAGCACCCTGGTGCCTACTACTGTAATAGTTTTCAAAAGTGACGAGTCGTACCGTCCCTTTAAACCCAACGCAAATGTCGCCGGCTATTTTCAGTCGGGACCAGACGTCAATTACATTACCCTAACCACTGAGTTAAGCGGCTCGCAGGACCCTTTCACCGTTATCTTTCACGAATACACACACCTGCTTATCAACAACACCACTCCCAACGTGCCTCTTTGGTTTAATGAAGGTCTGGCTGAGTACTACAGTACGTTCAAGATAACCGAAGACATTAAACTGACACTCGGCGCTCCCATCAGCAGCCACGTATACCGTTTGCGGGAAAGCAAAATGCTTCCGTTGCGCACGCTGTTCAAGGTTGACGAGAAATCTCCTTATTACAATGAACGTGACAAACAAAGTGTTTTCTATGCTGAGTCGTGGGCGCTGATGCACTACCTGATTCTTGGGAAGCAGGGTCTGCGAGCTCCACAGATGGGGAATTTACTCAAACTAATCGCGGCGAACGTGCTGGAACAAGCTTTTCAGCAAGCTTTTGCAATGAGCTTTGAAAGCATGGAGAAAGAGCTGCGCGAATATATCAAGCACGATCGTTATCCGGTTATGAGCGGTCAATTTAAGAGCAAACTCGTGGTAGAGACAGAGATGCAGACGGCGCCCATCAGCGAGGCCGAAGCACAGGCTTATCTTGGCGACTTGCTATTGCACAGCAACCGGGCTGACAGCGAACGTTATTTGCAAAAGGCATTGACCCTTGATCCGAGGCCGATGGCCAACGCTTCTATGGCAATGCTTCGTTTGCGCGAGGGAAAAATTGATCAGGCACGCCAGATGCTGGAACGAGTCGCGGCAAACTCTCAGAATTATCTAATTCACTATTACTACGCCTTTGCACTGAGTCGGCAGAGCCGCGGCGATCAGCAACTGGTCTCCGGTTTTGCGCCCGAGGCGGCAGCGAAGATGCGCGCGGAACTGAAAAGAGCGATGGAACTGAGACCTGATTTTCTCGAGTCGCATAGTCTGCTGGCATTTGTAAACCTGGTCACGAACACCGATATTGATGAGTCTGTTGAGATGCTAAAACGCGCGCTGGCTAGGGCGCCCGACAAGGCTAATCTCGTATTTACGTTGGCACAGCTTTACATGCGCAAGCAAAACTATAAGGGTGCGCGCCCGCTGCTTGAGCAACTTAGCGGGGGTAGTAGCGAGGCAGACGGACGCGAGCAGGCGAAAGTCATGCTTGAGCAGTTGGGGTTAATAGAAGAACAGCTCGCAAGTTATCGAGCCGGGGGCGCGCCGCAGGGATCTCGCTCTACTGGCGGCTCACCACCAGGCTTCGATGCAGCAACCGAAGTCTCGGTAAATGCGGATCCATCGTCCTACTTGCGAGAAGCATTAAGAAAACCAGGCGCCGACGAGACGCAAATGCAGGGGTTGCTCGAGCGCATTGATTGCGACGCCAAAGGCATTCTCTTCATCGTTAGAGTTGGGGGAAGGTATTGAAGCTTAGGACAGACAGCTTCGATACTCTGGACCTCACGAGCTTCAGTGCAGACGCCGGGAACGAGATTTCGTGCGGACCACGCAAACCTGAAAATAATGTAATAGTCGGTTATGTAGCTGGCAGCGATTCGCGAAAGAAAGTTGACGGAACGTTACGTTCTGTCGAATTTGTACCAAAAGATTTTCAACTCAAGGCAGCGCCCTGACACAAAAGTGGATACGCATGCCGAAGGGAGTTATGCTTGATCACCTGTCGCAAGATGACCGCCGCGGATGTGACTGACGCGTTTGAAATGCTGCGCGTATTCCTGCGCGAAGATGAACATTACCTCGCCAGTAGCCAGGCCTATGGCGACCGCGGATTTCAAGGACTTAATAATGCGCTCGATCTGTTTCTCGAACAGCCCGAGTTGGGTTTTGTTTGGCTGGCCTATGACGAGAAGGGCGCAGCCGGCGTCTGCGTTGTCTGTTATGCAATCTCGACGTCGATGGGAGCGGTGGTGGCGAAGCTTGATGACGTGTCAGTAAAAAACGATCGCCGCGGTGGCGGTATAGGTACGGCGCTGCTGGAACAACTGAAAGAGCAACTGAGAAAAGAGGCAGTGACGCGCATCGATGTAGCCGTGCACCTCGAGAATCCGGAAGCACGCAGGTTTTATGAAAAACTGGCATTTATGGCTTTGAATGAAGAGCGAATGGCCTGCGTGATTTAGGAATTATTTGCCGCAGATTAACGCGGCTAATCATTCCTTGGCAGGTTCGCGATCTCCTCAAAGTATTTCGCAAAAGCCACCATGCCGCCCGACGCCTGTTGCCAGTCGAAGTTTTCGTTCGGCGCGTGATATCCGTGCTCCGGAAGTGAGAGGCCGAGAAACAGCACCGGACACTTCAATACTTTTTCAATGCTCGTCATGGCGCCGATAGTTCCACCGTCACGCACAAAGACCGCATCGCGGCCGAAAGCAAACTTGATCGCGCGCTTTAGAGCTTGAGGCAAGGGACCAGTGAGCACGGTGCGAAATGCGGGTGCGGCCGATTCGAATTGAATCTTCACGTCCGGATTTAGTTCCTTTACCACGGCCTTCAAGCTCTTCATGATTTTCTTCGGATCCTGACCAGGCACCAGGCGAAACGAAGCTTTCACTTCCGCGCGCGGCGGCACAATCGACTTCACACCGGGGCCCTGGTACCCGCCGACCACTCCGTGAATCTCCATTGTCGGCATGCCCCAAATGCGTTTCATCACTTCAAGCTGGTCCTCGCTGCGCATCAACTTCAGATGATGCGCTTTCTTGAATCCCTTGACCGTAAAACCGGAGTTGATCCAATCGTTCAATTCACTTTTTGACGGCGGTATTGCATCGTCATAGAACCCTTTGAACTTAACTTTACCCGTTACCGGATCGTAGAGATCGCAAACTAACCTCATTAACTCGGCGATTGGATTGCGCGATGCGCCGCCCGTTTCCCCGGAATGCGTGTCAGTGGCTGCCGTTTCCAGCTTGAGAAGAAATCCGAGCAGGCCTCGCAAACCGGCTGAAGACGCCGGCCGATCACGCGAAACCCAAACCGTGTCGGAAACTACCACCGAATCGGTGCGCAGATCCCGAGCATTTTTGGAAATGATTTTTTCAAAGTTAGGCGAACCGATCTCTTCTTCAAACTCCCAAAGGAAACGAATATTAATAGGGACGCCTGCCTCCTGCGCGGCGCGCGCGCCATACAGTGCCGCCAGCGCCGGGCCCTTGTCGTCGGTGGTGCCGCGGCCAAAGTAACTGTCGCCTTTGGTGGTCATTACAAAAGGTTCTGTGTCCCAAGGCTCGGTTTCCTTTGAGGCCGGTTGCACATCCATGTGGTTGTACACCGTAACCGTCGGCGCGTTTTTCGCAGAGTCAAATACCGCATGAACGGTGGGATTGCCACGGTCGGCCTTGTAGACGTCAACTTTCCCGCCAAACTGCCGGAACGTGTCGACAGTTAGATCTACACCAGCGCGTATGTCTTCCGCATGTGCCGGATCCGAAGAAACGGTTTGAGTTTCAACAAAAGTCTTGAGCAGCGTTTCATATTCCTTGCGGTGACTCTTGGCAAATGAATACAGTTGATTGCGATCCAGGGCGCTCGCCATGCAGGGCTTCCTCCAGTGGAATAGGGTATTTGCTGGTTAACGGATGCTGACAGGATAGCAGTTTATAGTGCCGAAAGCTTTACATCAAACCGGCCTGTTAGGGCAACTTTTTTCAACTGGCAAACCACTAAACCCCGAGCGGCCGCATTTATTTTAGCTCCAGCTTTTTGCCCACTTTCCGCGATCCTGTGTCGGTTGCAACGACAGTTCATTTACTCAGGATCTTCATGTTATTCTGGCAGCCCGCTTTTGGCCTTGCGCCAAAGGGTGTTTCAGCTACCGGTCGATTAAAGGGTCTTAGGAGGCTTTTGTGAGAACAAGATTTTACCTGCCGGGCGTCATCCTCTTTCTTTTGGCAGTTTCAGTCGGGGCGAACGTCTTCGCGCAACAGACAGGCGGCGCGCGACGCCAGCCTGCGGCTGCGACCGAAGCGTCGAACGCCAAAGGTTCGACTGCCACCGCACCCGCAACCGCTGCCATTGTTAGAAGTGATGTTTCAGAAGCGCTATCTGTCATTCAGGGCAACTATATCGACGGCAAAAAGCTTGATTACAACGCCATCTTTAAGTCGTCAATCAGCGGCATGTTGAATGTTTTGGATCCGCATTCAACTTATTTCGACGCAACTGACTATGCTGCTTTCAAGACCGAGCAGCGTTCAGAATATTTCGGCATCGGCGCCACCATCGGCGACCTGCGCCAGGGCGACGAAGTTAATACCTACATCCGTGCCACATTTGAACAGGCGCCGGCTTACCGCGCGGGCTTGCGTTTTGGCGACCGCATTGTGGCGGTAGACGACAAGTCGATGAAAGGCAAAACTTTCCCGGAAGTCAGAAAGTTTCTGCTGGGGACACGCGGCACCGTCGTCAAAGTCACTGTAGAACACGCGGGCACGGGAAAAACTGAGACGGTGACGATCACGCGCGACGCAGTATCGCTGCCTTCGATTCCTCAGGCCTATATGATCAAGCCTGGCGTCGGCTATATCGCCATGAGTGGAGGATTTAATCTAACCACCGCCGATGAGTTTCAAGCTGCACTGGAAGACCTCCATTCCCTGGGAATGAATATGCTGGTCCTCGACTTGCGCGGCAATCGGGGCGGCTTACTGATCCAGGCGGTCCGCGTGGCCAACATCTTCCTGCAACGCGACCAGTTGATTGTTAGGCAAGAAGGTCGGATCCGCGGTAGCGCAGAACGTTTTGCTGCCGTTAACGATGCGCCCGATCAAACGCCGCTGGTTGTGTTGGTAAACAATGACAGTGCCTCGGCCGCGGAGATCGTCGCCGGCGCCCTGCAGGACCATGACCGCGCGCTGATTGTCGGCGAGAACACCTTTGGCAAAGGCCTGGTCCAACTTCCCATTCAACTCGAATACGACTCGGCTTTACTATTGACGGTGGCAAAGTACTACACGCCGTCAGGCCGTCTGATCCAGCGCGATTATTCCAATAGTGGCGTCTATGACTACTACACTCATGGCGGCGTGGGTGGCAACAGAGAACCGGCCGCGCCAACCGGCGCTGAGAGTAAAACGGACACCGGTCGTGCGGTGTATGGTGGCGGCGGAATTGCGCCTGATGAAATGGTGAAGCCAGGCAAAATAACACCGTCGGAAGCGCGCCTGAGCGATGCGATCTTTGCTTTCGCACTGGAGTTGACCACTGGCCGCATCGCCGGCTTTGAAAACTACAAAGTACAACGCGCAATCCAGTTTGAACACGACTTGCTGCCCACAGATTTTCCGGTGACGGACGCGCTACATAAAGAGTTCAAGCAATTCGTTGCAGGCAAGCCGGCTTTCAAAGTAACTACGGAGCAATTGGATCGCGCCCGTCCGTTTGTCGAGCGGCAGTTGCGTTATGAGTTGACCACGGCTGCGTTCGGCACCGTCTCTGCGCTGCAAGTCTTCAACCACAGCGATCCACAAATCGCGCACGCTGTAGCAGCAATGCCACGCGCCCGCGAGTTGGCACTCGCTGCGAGACGCGCCCGCGCGCGCGGCTAAAGAAGTAGGACAGGCATTCCTGCCTCTCCTGTGTGCTTTCTTCATCAAGGACGGGCAGAAATGTCTGTCCTTTTTTTCATTACCGAGAAGTTATGCCGGTGGAATTCCGGATCATGCCGGGTGCGCTGAGGTTTGTAGTTTAGGATAAAAGAGGGTAGTTGAGTGGCATAGAATTTAGTCTGTGTCTTCGCAGCAGCCACAGACTAAAGTCTGTGCCACTCTATTGCCCCAGCTCTTTTTTTTCAATTGCCTCGATCTTCTCCAATCTTCGTCGATGGCGTGCTTCGCCGCTGAATCGAGCGGCAACAAACGCGCGCACAATGTCCAAAGCGAGTTCTTCACCCACCACCCGCGCTCCTAAACAAAGCACGTTGCAATCGTCATGTTCGCGTGATTGGTGAGCAGAGTAAGTGTCGCCGCAGAGGGCGGCGCGAATTCCCTGTAGTTTGTTGGCTGCCACTGCGGCGCCGACGCCGCTGCCACAGATCAGAATGCCAATCTCAGCCGCGCCGCTCTGCACCGCCTGACCAACTTTCAATGCGTAATCGGGATAGTCGTCAGGTTGCGATCCGTCGTGCGTACCAAAATCAGTTAGCTCATGGCCTCCGCTGCGCAATTCTTCAATGACGCGTTCGTTAAGCGGATAACCTCCGTGATCGGCACCGATCGCAATTCGCATTGATTAAATTAGAGCGCGGGCATGCTGCAAGACGTTTTCCACGTTGAAGCCCAACTCGCTCAGAGCCACATCGCCCGGGGCGGACGCGCCAAAACGATCGAGACAAATCACGTCGCCCTCTGGCCCGACGTAACGGTCCCATCCTTGTCGCACGCCGGCCTCAATGGCGAGCCGGGCAGTGACTGCGGGCGGCAGAACAGCATCGCGATATGCTTCGTCTTGCTCTTCAAATAGTTCTATACAGGGCATTGAAACTACGCTCGTAGCAACGCCCTCGCTTTGCAGTTTCTCGCGCGCCTGGAGCGCCAGCGAAACTTCCGACCCGGTGGCGATCACAATCAGTTGCGGGCTAATCCCTCCATCAGGCTCGGCAAGAATGTATGCACCGCGGCGTAAACCTTCAGCTTTCGCAAACCGCGTGCGATCAATTAGATTGACTTTCTGACGTGTCAGCGCCAATGCGGTGGGTGCATTTCGTCGCAGGATCGCGATCCGCCACGCTTCGGCAACTTCCGCCGGGTCAGCAGGGCGAATGACGAACAGATGCGGAATCGCGCGCAGCGCTGCCAAGTGTTCAATCGGCTGGTGCGTTGGTCCATCTTCGCCCAACCCGATCGAATCATGAGTGAAAACGTAAATAACCTGGACTTCGGAAAGGGCCGCCAGACGAATTGCCGGACGCATGTAATCCGAAAATGTCATGAAGGTGCCGCCATATGGAATCAGGCCGCCGTTCAATGAAATTCCGGTTAAGGTGGAACCCATCGCGTGTTCGCGCACGCCGAAATGAAGAATGCGGCCATCGTATTGACCGGCTTCAAAGCTACCGCTGTCCTTGATGTCGGTATTGTTTGAAACACCCAGGTCGGCTGAGCCGCCAATCAACATCGGCAGGTGCGGCGCGAGCGCGTTGATTACTTCGCCACTCGCAACGCGCGTCGCCATCGGCTTGGCATCTTTGAAGTCTGGTAAGTGCACCTCCCAATCCGCAGGCAAATCACCCTTCATTGTGGTGGTCCATAGCTGGCCCAGCTCGGCGTGTTCCTGCACAAACTTTTCCACCAGCGATCGCCATTCGGCTTCTTGCTGTGTGCCGCGCCCTACCGCCTCACGAAAATGCGCCATTGCTTCATCAGGAACATAGAACTGCTTGTCTTCCGGCCAACCCAGATGACGCTTAGTTTCGCGGACGGCGTCTTCGCCGGGTGCGTCGCTGTGCGCTTTGCGTGTTCCGGCCGTCGGCATGCCGTAACCGATGGTCGTCTTGACTGAAATTAACGAGGGTTTAGTGTCCACTGACTGTGCGTCGCGAATGGCCTGCTCAATCGCAGCAAGATCGTTTCCATCTTCAACGGTCAACGTGTGCCAGCCTAAAGCTTCAAAGCGTTTCGGGACATCCTCGCTGAAAGCTAAATCAGTAAAACCTTCGATGGTCACATGGTTGTCGTCGTAGAGATAGATCAGTTTGCCGAGTTTTAGATGGCCGGCCAGAGATGCAGCTTCTGCAGCGACGCCTTCCATCAGATCGCCATCGGAGACAATCGCATATACGTAGTGATCGATCAGCGAAAACTTTTCCTTATTGAACTTCGCGGCAAGGTGGGCCGCGCCCATCGCCATGCCGACGCCATTCGCAAAGCCCTGTCCCAACGGACCCGTGGTAATTTCCACGCCGGGCGTCAGCCCATACTCAGGATGGCCGGGAGTCTTCGATCCGAACTGGCGGAAATTTTTCAGTTCATCCAACGACAGATCGTAACCGGTTAGATAGAGCAGCGAGTACAGCAGCATTGAGCCGTGGCCCGCAGAAAGCAGGAACCGATCGCGATTTTCCCACTTTGGGTTCTGCGGATTGTGCCGCAAAAAACGCGTCCACAGCACATAAGCCATCGGCGCGGCACCCAAAGGCAAGCCAGGATGGCCGGAATTCGCTTTTTGTACTGCGTCAAGCGAAAGCGCTCGAATGGTGTTAATGCATAGTTGGTCGAGGTCGGGTGTTGGTTGGTCGTTTCCCTTTTGCACTGGTGCGCTCATTTCACCGTCCTGCGTTGTTTTAAGCTTTTGCGATCACTCGTTCGTACAATTGCTGCTGGCGTTTGAGACCTTCCTGGTATCGCTTGTGGCGCGACAGGTCGGGTTCAAAACTAGTTGCTACAGAAAAAGGAGTTCTGCTGATGCTGTCTATTCTGCCCGTCGCTTCAAGCGCAAGCAAGGCCGCCCCGCGCGTTGATGCTTCTGGGTTTTCCGAAAGCAATAATGACCGCCCCAACACATCGGCAACGATTTGCGCCCAGGCGGGTGACGATGTCAGTGCACGACCCGACGCGACCAACCTGGCATTCGGCGCAAAGCGATCGAGCTCGCCTGCGACCAGGGCGAAGCGATAGGCGACTCCTTCCATTGCCGCGCACAGAATTTCGATTGGCCGCGTGTTAAGTGTCATTCCAAAAATTCCGCCATGCGCGTTTGTGTTCCAGCCCGGACTTCGCTCGCCCAGCCAAAACGGTAAGACAGTTAGCCCATGTCCATCGGGCGGCAGGCATTGCAGTTCATCCTCGATGGTAAGCGCGTCTTCGCCGTAAAGCAGGGATTCCCTTATCCAGTTGTACAAGCTGCCGCCGTCGGACAGAGCACCGCCGATGACGATGCGGTTACGATCGGCCCGGTAGCACCACAGTGCTGAACTAAGGTTAGCCGGCGGCGTGCCTTCAACCAGCACGCGCATGGCTCCCGATGTGCCAATCATTAATGCCACGGTGTCTGGGGAGACACAGCCCTCTCCGATGTTATTTGCCACCCCGTCGCCGATTGCAGGAAACAAACGCGCTTCGCTCAACTGCGGCCAACGCACAGCGTATTCGTAGTTAAGACTTTGAAAGGTTTGGGAGGGCGTTGCGATCTGCGGCAGCATCTCTAAAGGAACATCAAGCACGCCAAACAATTCCCTGTCCCACTCGCAAGTGTGTTGATCGAGAAGTCCGGTGCCCGAAGCCATGGAGACGCTAATGGCTGTTTCACCAAAAAACTTGAGCGCCAGATATTCCGCGAAAGAAAGCCAGCGGGTTGTCCGCTCCCATCTTTCGCCTTCTTCGATTTTTAGTCGCAACAGTTTGGCGGGCCAGTAACTCGGGTGAAATCGACAGCCGGTGCGCTGATGAAATCTTTCTTCATTAAGCGTGGCCCGGAGCTGGTCCGCGGCTCCAGAGGCGCGCGTGTCTAACCAGCCGAGCACGGGAGTAGTCGGCCGTTCGGAATCGTCAATGCCCATCAGGCTGTGCCAAAAACAAGATATGGATATTAACTGAACGCGGAAGGTTGATTCGTAGAGTTTAGCGAATAGCGAGTCGAGCGTTTGCGCAACTTGCTCGATCAACAAGTCTGCATCCACAAAACCGTCAGCGCCGAGAGTTAAAGTTCTGGGGTTGATGCGAATACTGGCGCCGCTTATCTCACCGCCCTTTTCATCAAACAGCGCGGCGCGAACTCCAGATGTTCCAATGTCGAGGCCGAGCACAGCCGGCAATCTCGATCCGGCCATTAAAGAAACAAGTTCTGTTGCCGGCTCTAATACTTCAACAACTTCATCCAGCACCTGGCTCATAGAGGTAGGGGTTCTACTTCTTGTCTGTTCGTTTTCATTTAAGAGACAGGCAGGAAAGTCTGCCCTACATGGCGGTGAGAATCTCACAAGCAATGCCTATAGTCTAGCTTGATCGCCGCTGTTAGAATGCGAGGGATGCAAGCCGAAACACTCAACTGTCCCAACTGCGGAGCGGCGACCGCGACAGACGAACCGCTGTGCGGGTTTTGCGGTTCGCGTTTAGCGACCGTCGCCTGTCCATCATGCTTTGGCATGATCTTCGTCGGCAGCAGGCACTGTCCGCGCTGCGGCGCTGCGGCCGTGGCGCCAAAAACAACTGGTGGGGAACAAATTCAATGTCCCCGTTGTAAGGCCAAGATGACGTCGATTGTAATTGGCTCAACCAGTGTCAGTGAATGCGAGCAGTGCCTGGGTCTTTGGCTGGACGTAGCGGCCTTTGAAAAGATTTGTGCGGAACGCGAACAACAAGCTGCTGTACTCGGCACCGCCTCTCCGGCACCCGCCAACGCTGTCCGCGAAACTAGCAAAGTCAATTACGTGCCCTGCCCGCGGTGTTCGCAGTTAATGAATCGAATCAATTTCGCGCGCTGCTCAGGCGTGATCGTGGACTTTTGCAAAGGTCACGGCACCTGGTTTGATCGCGACGAGCTTAGCCGCATCGTCGAGTTTATTCGCGGCGGTGGTTTGGAAGAATCACGCAACCGTGAAAAGGAAGACATCAAAGAAGAGCGATTGAAATTGCTCGAGCAGCAAAGAATTGAAGCCCGTCGTTCGATCCTCACTGGTCGCGACGTTGACGACCATCGACTTCCGGCGATTGTCTCTGCTAAAGGATTATTAAAGTTCTTATTGGATTGAAAGTCGCCGCACCTCAACCACGGCGGGGGTAAACCGCCCTTCTCGACCTCGAGCTGCTTTCACTTGGGTGGTTGATTCAAGCTCGAAAGGCTCTCTATCAACGCCGGACTAAAGAACAGGAAAAGCTCTCAGGTAAGGAAGCGGTGGTTTACCCCCGCTCTTACGTGATGATCTTTCTCAGCAAAGTGATGAAGTCTTGGATGTCCTCTTCAGTCGTGTCAAACGAAGTCATCAGTCTTACTTCAGAGGTCTCTTCATTCCAAACGTAGAAGAAATAACTCTTCTGTAGCCTCCCAATATATTTTCTGGGAATTACTGCAAAGACACCGTTAGCCTCAACCTTTTGCGTGACCCTAATCTGTGGGACTTTTTCCAGCTCGCCGGCTAATAATTGGGCCATGTGATTGGCATGTTGTGCGTTCTGCCGCCACAGATCGCCACTTAACAAAGCCTCAAACTGCGCAGAGATGTAGCGCATTTTCGACGGCAGGTGCGTGCCCTGCTTGCGCATGTACTTGAAATCGCCAGCTAGCTTCTTATCGAAAAAGACCACCGCCTCGCCATACATCATTCCATTTTTCGCACCGCCAAACGAAAGCACATCTACGCCAGCAGCTTTCGTTATCGCTCCAAGTTTAACTTTTAAGCCGGCGGCGGCATTTGCGATACGCGCGCCATCAACGTGCAAGAGCATGTTGTGATCGTGCGCGAACGCCGCCAGCCTTTTCATTTCGCGTGGAGTGTAGACAGTCCCCATCTCGGTCGCTTGCGAAATTGAAATCACGCGCGGTTGAACATGATGCTCAAAACCCACCTCGTGAAGTAGCGGCTCGATTTGTTCGACGCGGATCTTTCCGTCAGGAGTTGGAACAGGAAGCAACTTACAGCCGGTGAATTTTTCCGGCGCGCCACATTCATCGACGTTAATATGTGCCGTTTGCGCGCAGATGATCGCGTGATGCGATTGCGTTATCGCCTGGAGTCCCAGGACATTCGCGCCAGTGCCGCCGAAAACAAAAAAGACCGTTGCATCTTTGCCGAGGTGCTCATGAAACTTCTCAATCGCACGAGCGGTGTAAGGGTCGTCGCCATAAGCAATGACGTGGCCGTCGTTAGCGGCAGCGATCGCCTGCATCACGCGCGGATGAACGCCGGCGTTGTTGTCACTGGCAAAGCTTCTGGATGACTTAACTTGTTTGGTCATGAGAAATCGTGATTTGAAGTACCAAGCTCAAAATTCATGGCACCAGGTCACGCTCTTCTGGTTTTGAAATCCTTGATTATTTCTCGCGCCGAGTTCGATCCGGGTCCACCGGTTATACCACCACCCGGATGCGTGCCGGCACTGCACAGGTAAAGTTCTTTGATAGGTGTACGATACTGGGCCCACCCAATCAACGGCCGAAAAGCGAAGAACTGATCGAGTGATTGTTCACCGTGATGAATGTGGCCGGCCCTTAGACCATAAGTCTGTTCGAGATCCAGCGGCGTGATAACCTGACGGCCCACAATAAGATTTCGGATGTTCGGAGCGTAATCCGATAGCGTGTTCACAACAACGTCGCCAAGCTCTTCGCGTCGCGAATTCCAATCTCCATCCTTTAAACGGTACGGCGCAAATTGAGCATGAATCGACATTACGTGTGCGCCGCTGGGCGCCAGGGTTGGATCGTTCAACGAGGGAATACGAATGTCCAGGTACGGTTGTGGTGATATGTCGCCATACTTGGCGGCATCGAACGCGCGCTCGAGGTAATCGATTTCCGGCCCAATATGAATGCGCCCCGACAGTTTTTCCAGCGCGCAGCTTCCACTTAATCCGTTGAACTCCGGCAAGGCAGAAAGAGCAAGTTGAATTTTCGCGACTGTGCCATGCGCCCGATAGTTTTGCATGTGGTTACGAAAACTCGGCTCAAGCTCACCAGGGTCAAGCAGTTCTAACAAAGTAACACCCGGATCGTGGGCCGAAAGTGTGGTCCATGCGGGGACCTCTTCGTCGTTTCCCAGCACCACACCCACAGCCTTGTTGTCTTTAACTTCAACTCTAACAACTTCCGCACCGGTACGAATTTCCACTCCCGCTTCCCTGGCGGCTCCCGCCAAAGCGTTTGTGAGCGCGCCCATGCCTCCTTTAACCAAGACAGCAGGCGCGAATGGGTTTCCGCCGTTGGCAGCCTGCATCAGGACAGCTGAACTCGTTCCCGCCGACCATGGACCAGCAAACGCGCCCGTAATTCCGCGCGCCGCCACGAGAGCTCGCAAACTTTCGGTTTCAAACCACTCGGCTGCCAGGTCCGCCACCGCCATTGGTCCATAACGGAGCAGGCGATATTCGTCCTTTTTTCCCAGCCCACGGATGGCCCATCCAAGTTTCCCCAGCTGCCAGACTTCTTTGGTTGAAAGATCTTCGATGTACGGTGGCGTCATTGTGAGCAATGGCGCCAATGCGCCGCCGATGCGCGCAAAGGTTGAAATGAATTCTGGATACCGCCTGGCATCTGCCCCGCATATTTCTGTTAACTCCTCAGCAGTTCGCCTTGTATCTTCATAAATGCTAATCGAACCACCGTTCGCGTTAGGCGCCCACACACGAACGCCGGGGGTAATGAACTCGATACCGCGGCGTTCAAGTTGGAAGTCTTTGATGACGTGCGGCAGTAGTGGGCCGGGGCTACCTGCAAGGGTGGAACAACGAAAGCGTGGATGAAATTCTTCAGTAATTGATCCGCCGCCGATTATGTCGCGCCGTTCGAGCAGGAGTGTTTTCAGTCCTGCCCGCGCGAGGTAATAGGAAGCAGCCAGACCATTGTGGCCTGCTCCGATAATGACGATGTCGTATGGCTTCATTCGCTCGACGTAAGCGGCTTTGCCGCAATCCGTGCGGAAAGGCTATGCCTTTCCGAAGGGCTCTCAACATATTCGAGGCTGTGCCTCCGACGTTTGAGGCGCAGCCTCCAGGTCTGGAAAACGACTAACGGTAAGGCAAAGCCTTACCGCACGGAATGCGGCAAAGCCGCAAGAAAGGACAGACAAGAATGTCTGTCTTACTTCAAATCCTTCAGCATCTGCATGGCCGCATTTCGGCCAGGCGCACCCATGATGCCGCCTCCGGGATGTGTCGCTGATCCGCACATGTAGAGATTGCCGATCGGAGTTTTATATTGGGCCCATCCCGGCGCCGGCCGCAGAAAGAAAAGTTGCTCAAGCGTCAACTCACCCTGGAAAATGTTTCCTTCCGACAAACCAAACTCGCGCTCGAGATCCAATGGCGTTAGCACCTGGCGATGCAGTATCAAATCGCGAATATTGGGTGCGTGCTCGGCAATCGTATCTATGACCGTGTCGCCAAACTCTTCGCGCTTGTCGTCCCAATTTCCTTCTTTCAAGTTATAAGGGGCGTACTGCACAAAGCATGACATCACATGCTTACCCGCCGGCGCGACGGATGGATCAGTCAAACTGGGAATGACCATGTCGATGTATGGGCGACGCGAGAAGCGGCCATACTTAGCTTCGTCATAGGCGCGCTCCATATATTCAACACTAGGCGAGATTGAGACTGCTCCGCGCAGATGTGGACCAACGCCGGGCAAACATTTGAAGTTTGGCAGACCATCCAGCGCGAGATTTACTTTTCCCGAAGAGCCGCGATACTTGTAACGCTTAAGGTCATCGGTGAAATCGTCAGGCAAATGTTCTTCGCCCACCATCTTCATAAACGTCAGGCGCGGATCGACGCTCGACGAAACCACGTCCGCATGGATTTCGTCTCCGTTAGCCAGCACCACACCTTTGGCGTGTCCGTTTTTTAGTAGAATTTTCGCAATCGGCGACTCAGTGCGAATCTCTGCGCCAAACTCTCGCGCCGCGTCGGCTATTGCATTCGAAATCGCGCCAGTACCGCCACGCGAAAGTCCCCACGAGCGAAACGCGCCGTCAATTTCGCCCATGTAATGATGCAGCAGTACGTACGCGGTGCCGGGTGAACGCACGCCCAGGAACGTTCCGATGATCCCCGATGCTGACATAGTCGCTTTAAGCACGTCAGTCTCAAACCATTGGTCGAGAAAATCGACCGCACTCATCGTCATCAACTGGACCTGGTTGTACTTGTCGTCTGCTGAAAGTTTTTGAAATCGTTTGCCGAGAAAGAGTAGATCCTTCAAGCCTTTTGGATTGAGCGACGTCGGGTCAGGCGGCGTCATATTCATGATCGGCTTAACAAAGTGGGCCATATCGATCATGGCTTTGCCGTATTCGTCGTAGGCTTCGGCGTCCACTTTAGAATGACGCGCGATTTCGCGGCGAGTCTTGGCGTGGTCGTTGACACGCCACAGATAATCGCCGCTTGGCATTGGCGTGAAGGTGCCATCCAGCGGAAGAATTTCCAATCCATGCCGCGGCAAATCGAGTTCACGAATAATTTCCGGGCGCAAAAGCGAGACTACATACGAACAGACTGAGAACTTGAAACCCGGAAAAACTTCTTCTGTAACCGCCGCTCCGCCGAGCACGTGACGGCGTTCAAGCACTAAAACCTTCCTGCCCGCGCGCGCAAGATAAGCGGCGTTAACCAGTCCGTTATGTCCGCCACCAATGACGATGACGTCGTATTTGTTGCTCATGAGTTGTTCGGTATTGCAGGTTGCTGAAGCAATGCAAGCATACTTATAATCGCTCGCCCTGACAAACACGTTACCGAGTCAAGCGCATGCCTGTCGGAACTGCATTTCACGAACGAACATTTTCGCTTTGCGAGAGTTTGAACTATCGCGAGTGGTCGGGATACTACGCCGTCAGTTCTTATGAGCCGCACCACGAGCACGAGTACAACGCGATCCGCAATGCCACGGCGCTGATCGATATTTCACCACTTTTCAAGTACCGGCTTACTGGTCCTGACGCGACGAAGCTCGTCGACCGCGTTATCACTCGCGACATGCGCAAAGTCGCGGTGGGCCAGGTCATCTACACTCCTTGGTGTGACGAGAATGGGAAAGTGATCGACGACGGCACCGTGTCGCGGCTTGGAGAGAACACCTATCGCTGGACCGCCGCCGATCCAAGCCTGCGTTGGTTCCGGCAGAATGCCAGCGGCATGAAGGTAGAGATTGAAGACATTTCAGAAACTGTATCCGCGCTCGCATTGCAGGGTCCGACTTCAGGACGCTTGTTGAAGAGGCTGGTCAGTGATGCGGACATAACCAACCTGAAATACTTTCGAGTCACAAGAGGAACGATTGCCGGCGTCCCGGTCGAGATCTCGCGCACCGGTTACACCGGCGATCTCGGCTACGAGATATGGGTCTCCAGCGACAAAGCATTACAGGTGTGGGATGAGCTGATGGCTGCCGGCAGAGCTTTTGATATTCACCCGACCGGAATGTTGGCTCTGGACGTCGCGCGCATTGAAGCGGGCCTGCTTCTAATCGATGTCGATTTTAACAGCAGCAAGAAAGCTTTGATTGACGAGCAAAAGTATTCGCCTTTTGAGATGGGACTGGGGCGTTTGGTCCATATGGACAAGAACCGTTTTATTGGACAGTCAGCCTTGCAGGCCGAACGAAAGCGCGGTCATGCTCGCGAGATCGTTGGCTTGGAGATCGACTGGCCCGCGGTTGAAAATCTTTACGAGAATGTTGGACTCCCGCCCGCGGTTTCTGCCATCGCTTCCAGAGTGGCAGTGCCTGTGTTCAAAGACGGCGCGCAAGTTGGCAAAGCAACTTCCAGCACCTGGTCGCCGACATTGAAGAAGATGGTTGCGCTGGCTACCGTTAATCGCCATTACACACGCGCCGGCACAAAACTTCAGTTCGAAATTACGGTTGAGGCTGTTCGTCATCGTGTTCTGGCAACGGTTGTGAAGACACCGTTCTTTAATCCAAAAAGAAAGACAACATCGCCAATTTCCTGATAAGGGAATGCGGCTTTGCCGCCCTCCGTGCGGAAAGGCTGTGCCTTTCCGAAAGAGTATCTCTTTATTTTGAGAGGCTGCGCCTCTCAATCGCAGAGGCGTAGCCTCCAAAAATTTAAGCGTGACGAATGGTAAGGCCAAGCCTTACCGCACGGAAGGCGGCAGAGCCGCGTCAGATCGCATGTACTCTTCCACACTCATGAATCCTTCCCTCAAACAAATTATCGATAGTTACAACCCAACCGCAGCATTGGAACACGCGTCAACCATCCCGGCGTCGTGGTACACGAACGACCAACTTTATAAACTCGAACTGCAAAGTGTTTTTTCGCAGTCATGGCAATTCGCTTGTCGTCTCGACCAAGTTGAAAGCGCCGGCCAGTACGTTACCGCCGATATTGCGGGTGAACCGCTGGTCATTGTTCGGGGATACGACAAGGTCTTGCGCGGCTTCTTCAACGTCTGCCGGCATCATGCGGCAGCGGTGATGACGGAAACTGAAGGGACGGCAGCACACCTTCGTTGTCCCTATCATGGTTGGACCTACTCGCTTGCGGGTGAACTAAAAGGGACACCGGATTTTGCGGGCGTGTGCGATTTCGATCGAGCCTCAAATGGTCTGCTGCCAGTTGACACCGCTATTTGGGAGCAGTGGGTTTTTGTAAGAATCGGAAAGCGCGGCGAGCAAAGGTCAGCTCTGAACGGCCAAGCCACGAGTTCACTTGACGCTTTTCCGGGGAGCGACCTGATCGCACAGATTCAGCCACTGAAACTAAATAATCTTCACTGGTTCGAGCGCCGGCACTATGCTTTTGATTGTAACTGGAAGGTTTTTGTCGACAACTATCTCGATGGCGGTTATCACGTTCCTCATTTGCACAAAGGGCTCGATAGCGTGCTCGACTACAGCAATTACAAAATTGAGAACGGCGAAAACTTTTGTTTGCAGTCGAGCCCGATTGTTACTGATGGCGCCGAAGCAGAGACAGGCGCGGTGCGCAAAGGCGAACGTGCTCTCTATTACTGGCTCTACCCAAATGTCATGATCAACTGGTACGAAGGTTCGATGGATACGAATCTTGTGATCCCGCGCGCCGTTGATAAGACCGAAGTGATTTTCGACTTTTACTTCTCGGACGTTTCCGCGGCTGCCCGGGAACGCAATCGCGCCAGCATTGCCGTCGGTCAGCGTATTCAGGATGAAGACACCGAGATTTGTAAATCAGTGCAGCGAGGACTGAATTCGCGCGCCTATCAGGCGGGCCGGTTATCGGTGAGACGCGAAGCCGGCGAACATTTGTTTCATCGTTTACTGGCCGCTGACCTCAAACGCGTCCTGAACACTCCGCCGGCCTAAGGCGCGGGAAGCGCAGAAAATCTTGCGTCGCGCCAGGGAATTTACTAATCTCTCGCGCAGCCTTGCACGCAGTTATTTATAGTCTTTATTCCAGCGCACCGGGAATTCCACATCATGTTGACTATGTACCTCGCAAAAACCTCTACAGGAGCGCCTCATGTCATCTGCACACAAAAGAATTTTTATTTGTTACCGCCGCGACGACGCCGAAGGCTATGCCGGCCGGATTTATGATCGGCTGCATGCGCGCTTTCCGGGACGCGTCTTTATGGACGTCACCGGCATTAATCCCGGCGCTGACTTTACTCGCGTGATCCAGGAAACCGTCGGTTCCTGTCACGTCCTGCTGGCGATAATTGGTAAGCAGTGGCTCACGATCGCGGACAACTCTCCCACACCTCGCATACAGCGCGACGATGATTATGTGCGACGCGAAATCGCGACCGCGCTTTATCGAAACATTCACGTCATTCCGGTGCTGGTGCGTGAAGCAAAGATGCCTGCCCAGGGGTCACTGCCTCCGGATCTGGCCGGACTTTCTACTCGCAATGCGCTGGAAATCTCTGATGATGACTTTGAGCATGATGCACAACGACTAATTTCAGCGATTGAATTCGTGATGGGCGAAAAGCGAGTGCCGCAGCCTCCGCCGCCTCCACCAAGCAGTAGCAACCGGACCTGCCTGATCATTACAATTGTTGGCATTTTGGTGGGAGTAGGCCTTCTTCTTGCCTTTGTCTTCGGTGCCGCGCTGATGACTGGCGGCAACACTGGCGGCAACAATCCGCCATACCCTGCGCCGACAGTGACTGAGACCCCACTACCGGGACCCAGCAACCAGTATTCAAACGATGGAGATGTTTTCAATCCGGTGGGGAGTTGGAATCTGCAGCTTACGGGCAACGGTCAGACGCAGACCTATCCGCTGACAATGTACGCAGACTACACTTACCAATATGGAACTGAAACTGGGCGTTGGTCTTACTCGGGCAATCTGCTGACATTCGCTTCAGCGGAGGGGAGTATCACCTTTACCATCGAAGGTCGTTATGGAGACGGCTACAACGGCCACGCTGTCGTGTATGGCGTTCCCTTCCAAGCCATACTGACGCCCAGATGACCCAGCGGGGCCGCGAATGGTTGTCTTACTATGTGAACGTCGGCTCACACACGCGCCACAGTGACGTCGCGGAACTTACTTAAGCAAGTAGGAATTCATAAACATTACAGTCGAGTAGAACTGAAAATCCTGGTTCTTCTTTTTTGCGAAGCCGTGTCCCTCATCCTTTGCCATTAGGTACCAGACCGGCGTCTTATTCGCCCGCACGGTTCTCACCATCTGCTGTGCTTCGTTTACCGGTACGCGTGGATCGTTGCCGCCGGCCACAATGAATATTGGCTTGGTTATGCTGGCAGCATTATTTAACGGAGCAATGCGCACCATAAACTCACGCATCTTCGGATCCCTTTCATCGCCATACTCAACGCGGCGCAGATCGCGCCGGTACGATTCGGTGCGTTCAAGAAAAGAAACAAGATTTGAGATGCCTACTACCGGCAACGACGCGCGAATTTTGCTGTTGTAACGTTGGGCCACGACGAATGCCATATGACCGCCATACGAGCCACCGGTCACCATAATGCGGCTGGAATCAAGTGTCGGTTGCGTCTTGATCCAGTCAAGTAATGCACCGATGTCTTTGTACGAATCTTCCCTGAGAAATCCGTTATCCAGCTTTAGAAAAGTCTTGCCGAAGCCGGTGGAGCCGCGCACGTTAGGGTAAAGCATTGCTACCCCCAGCTCATTCAAATAGAAATTGCTGCGGCCAAGGAACCCGGGTCGCGACTGACCTTCCGGTCCGCCATGAATATTGATGGCTACGGGACGCGGCCCACTGAATTTCGCCGGCGGCCGATATAAAAACCCGCTGATGCTTCGGCCATCAAAGCTGGTCCATTTCACCAGTTCCGCCTGCGCAAATTGATTGGTATTGAGGCCGCCAGTTTCGCTCTCGGTCCATCGTTCCACTTTCCCAGTGCGCACATCGAGAGAGTAGATATCAGCGGGTGTGCGCGCTGAAGAAAAGTTAAAGCCGAGATCTTTACCGCTTTGATGCCATCTGAGTCCCGAGATGATACCGGCCGGCAACGAAGGCGGGGCCTTTTCTTTACGTGACTTAGTGTCGAGCAAATGCAGCCGGCCGACGCCCTCTTCGTTGGTGACAAACGCAATCGTTTTCCCGTCGGGCGAGAGGGCAAACGAATCAACGTCCCATTTGATTTGATTGCTCAGAAAAGTTTGCTGCCTGGTTGCCAAATCCATGTAAACGAGGCGCCTGAATTCTGAGTCCTTGTCGGTAGTCAAATAGATTCCGCGGCCATCTTTGCTAAAGCGCGCCTGACCATAATTAACTTTGTCCACGTTACCTTTGGGCGTCAGTAATGTTTTTTCTCCGGTAGCGACGTCCACGAGCCAGATGTAACTTTCGTTGGCGGAAACTCCTTCGGCTAGCAGCAGCTTGCGATCGTCAGGTGACCAATCGGCAACGCCCCAACCGCCGCCACTCAACTGCAACAAGATGCGATCGGTCTTCGGATCTAAAGGATTGATAACGTAGAGGTCAGTATCGCTGCCGTTGCGCCGAGTGGAGGTGTAGACCGCGCGATCGCCGGCATTGGACCAGTTCCACCCTGTGTTGCGCGACTTGCCATCTGTCAGCAAAGTAACGCCGCCATCAGCAAAATCGTAGCGGTAGTATTGGAAGAACTCATTGCCGCCGATGTCTCGATTGAAGACAAAAGAGTCCCCTGTTTTTGGCCGGTATGATGCTGCGCCCGAGCGCTCCGGTGAAAAAGTGAGTTGAGTGCGTGCTCCGCCCGGCATTTTTAAGAGATGAATCTGGTTGGTGTCGCCGAAGCGGGTGCTCATTAGCATCTCGCGTCGCAACGGATGCCAGCTCGAGATCGAGGCGCTGCGAAACTCCGTGTAGCGGCCCACTTCGTCAGCAAGACTCGCGGGGATTGTGGGGATTCCCTCAACAACCAAGTTGTCGCCGGGCGCAATCGTCGCGCTCTCCGCCATCGCGCCGCCGGCAAACATGACCCCAATTAGACAGGTGACTAATAACACGCTCATCATTTTTTTCATCGGCGGATACTCCTCGGAAGTTGTTGCGGTAAGCCTACGGCGGCGTACTATAACTTAAAACCATCGGCTAATGATAAAGTGAAACCCGATCGCTGTATGGCGACCGCTTTGCACAAAAAGTAAATTTATCACTCCGCAAAGCGGACGAATGATAGTAGCCCAGCAGTTCACTGCTGGGATCAAGGGCCTGAAGGATTTGTAGTCCGTGGAAGCGGACGGCTGAATGACTACGGCCGAGTCTCGAAGGGGTTTTCAGCCGTCCGCTACACGGACTTATTCTCGAACTCATGCCAATCCCAGCGATGAATCGCTGGATCGGGATAGGGAGAAGTCTCGCGGCTCCCCCCTCCCACACCACCCGGCATACGGGTCCGTACCGGGCGGTTCGGTAGAGATGGCCAATCACAAACGGGCTAAGGAGTAGAGACCGAGCAC
>JBPCLZ010000117.1:0-11615 GCA_051002775.1 Pyrinomonadaceae bacterium
CGACTCTCCAGTTTGCCCGCTCCGCGGAACAGTGGTGGCAAAACATAACGGCCGAGGGCAAAGGCTATGACAAAAAAGATCACTGCCTTTGCGACGAGCCAAAAGATATGCATTAAGGAAAGCGAAGTCCCTGCCGCCGCAGCCGTCACCGCGCCGACTACCGTTGCCAGAATCAGTAAACCGATGACATCGTCGATCACTGCCGCACCCAGAATAATCCGCGACTCGCGCAGTTTTAGTTTTCCCAGGTCCTTGAGAACACGGGCAGTGATACCAACGCTGGTGGCGCAGAGCACCGCACCGATAAACATGTGGACCAGGCGCGATTCGTCGGGCAGGAAGTATGGCGGACACGCCCCAACCCAGAAAGAAGGGCGCGATCACGCCGGCAATCGCAACCAACAGCGAAGACCAGCCTACCTCCATCATCTCGCCGAGGTTCGATTCCAGGCCCACTTCAAACAACAAAAGAATCACGCCTATTTCTGCCAGCGCCGCAATTACCCCGTCGGTTTTCATCCAATCGACATTGTGAAAGCCAACCAGAGCGAGATTCCCAAGAATGATTCCCGCTAATAGCTCACCGAGAACGGCGGGTTGGCTCACGCGTTCAAAAAGTTCGCCCGCGACCTTTGCAAGTAACAGGATCGCCGCCAGACCCGCCAGGATCATCGGATGAAGATCATGGCCGCCGGCTCCTGCAACCGGTGTTTGCGCCAGAGTGGTTTGGGCGGCAAATAAGCAGGCAAGGACCGTCGGTGTCGCGAGCAATAGGCTTTTCATGTTTTCAGGGATTTGACGCCTGATTATTACACATCCGCAACGACACCGATTGCAGGAAGCGTCACTTTGGGCAGGTCGAACGCTGTTTTATGAATACTCTTGGTTTGCCCATACCGCTAACGGCCTCTATAATGCGCCAAATCCTGGAGACGCTTTAGTTGAGTGGGAGCAGCCGGCGCTTCTCGATACAACATTTTCAATGTCAACCCCTCTTAAATGGAAACAACGTGGTCGTGTTTCGCCCATCAGCGGCCGTCAACCGGAAAGACCTTTTCGTACGTTCGCGCTCAATCTGAGCGAGGCCGCGCGTTCTGCGCTTACTGAGCCGTTTCGCCTGACAGTAGAGCACCAGGCGATTTATCTTACGCGTTTACCACGAGCGTTTGATGGCTTTCGCATTGTGCAACTTTCCGATATCCACCACAGCCCCTTCACCAGTGTTAAGCAAATTGAACGCGCCGTTGAAACAGCCAACCGTTTAAAGCCCGACATGATCGCGTTAACCGGAGACTACGTTTCGAAGGAACGCCGCTATGCAGCTCCCTGCGCTGAACTTCTGGGGTCGCTAACGGCCCGGCACGGAGTTTTTGCAGTATTGGGGAATCACGACCATTGGACTGACGCCGCGTTGATTACCGACTTGTTCCGCGCCGAAGGCATCACGGTACTGGTGAATCAGGGCATGCGTTTTGAAAAAGACGGCTCTGCTTTTTGGCTTGCTGGCGTGGACGATACGATGGTAGGACTTGAAGACTTGTCCCTTGCTTTAGCTGGAGCCAGCGAGGACGAAATGAAGTTGCTTTTGGCCCATAACCCTGTGATTTTGCGAAAAGCCACACGCGCGGGCGTGGATCTGGTGCTTAGTGGTCATACGCATGGAGGCCAGGTAAATTTGCGTTCTGAACGCCGTGAACTGGATCGTCCCCGACGCCGTCTGCTGAAGGGTTTGGCACGTCAGGGCGAAACTCAAATCTATATAACACGCGGGCTCGGAACTGTAGTGCTGCCGGTCCGCTTTGGCTGCCCCCCGGAAGTTTCTCTACTTGAACTGCGCTGCACTTGAGAAGTGAATGGTATCCCAGGATCGTGAATAGCGTTTGCTTCTGATTTCATCTCTTCACGATTTACGATTCACGATCTACTAACTGATGTCCTCCCGAATTCTTACCGTCCCGAATTTGCTCACCGTCTTTCGGATGGTGCTTATTCCTGTTTTCGTCACCATGCTGTTCTATCAGCGGTTCATTTGGGCATTGGGGGTATTTGTGTGCGCCGGCCTCACCGATGGACTCGATGGATTGTTGGCCCGGCGATTTGATCAGCGCTCCCAACTAGGGACGGTTCTGGATCCGATCGCAGACAAGCTAATGATGGTGACGGCTTTCATCGTTCTCTCGATGCGGAGCATCTTCCCGCAACCAGTACCCAGTCACTTGCCAGTACCTTTCTGGGTTACAGTCACCGTCATCAGCCGGGACGTATTTATTATCGTGGGAGCGGCCGCGATAAATATCATGACCGGCTTCCGTGGCTTCAGGCCGTCCTGGCTGGGAAAGGTCAATACGACCGTTCAGATCGTGGCTGTCGCCGCCATAATGTTTGCCGCGAGCGTGCCCTACTACACCGGCTATTACCTGCCTACTGTCTACGCCACCGTGTTCGCCTTTGCGATTCTTTCCGGCCTTCATTACATCTTTTTCGCCTCGAAACTGCTGGGCGAAGACCGCAAATAGCCGATCCCGCCCTAAAATCCTCCAGAAAGCCGAGTATGACCTCCTCTCCAAAGTTGACAAGGGGACACTCAGGTATTTATATTAGCGCCCCATTCAACCATGGTTTAGGGTGGGCATTATATTGATGGCTGAGGCGGTCCGCAGGCCTGATCATGGCGGGCCAAATATCGTTTGGAGAACAAAAAGAGATGAGCAAGATTATTGGAATTGACTTGGGAACGACGAATTCAGTGGTGGCAGTCATGGAAGGCGGCGAGCCCACGGTTATAACGAATTCAGAGGGTGGCCGCACCACGCCATCGGTGGTCGCGTTTACGAAAGACGGCAGCCGGCTGGTGGGCCAGGTGGCGAAACGGCAGGCGGTTACCAACCCCGAAAACACTGTCTATTCAATCAAGAGATTTATGGGACGTCGCTTCAACGAGGTGACGGAAGAAATTAAGCAGGTTCCTTACAAAGTGCAGGCAGCCAGCGGCAGCGGCGACGTGCGTATTTTGGCTGGCGGCAAGGAATGGAGCCCGCCGGAGATTTCGACAATCATTCTACAAAAAATGAAGCAGTCGGCTGAGGATTACCTCGGGCAAAAAGTCGACAAGGCCGTTATCACCGTTCCTGCATATTTCAATGACGCGCAACGCCAGGCTACCAAGGACGCCGGTAAGATTGCCGGCCTTGAAGTGATGCGCATCGTCAACGAGCCCACAGCAGCCGCATTGGCGTACGGGCTGGATAAGAAGAAAGACGAAACGATTGCGGTATTCGACTTTGGCGGCGGTACGTTTGACATATCGATCCTCGAGGTCGGTGAAGGCGTAGTGGAAGTTAAGTCGACCAATGGCGACACGCACCTGGGTGGCGATGACATTGATGAACGCCTGACGGAATGGATCATTGAAGAGTTTAAGAAGGACCAGGGCATCGATCTCTCAAACGACAAGATGGCCCTGCAGCGTCTGAAGGAAGCTTCGGAGAAAGCGAAGATCGAACTCTCCAGCACGATGGAGACGGAGATCAACCTACCGTTCGTGACTGCGGATCAGTCGGGTCCGAAACACCTGGCAATGAAGCTCACGCGCGCGAAGTTTGAGCAATTGGCTGAACCGATTCTGAGCCGTCTCAAATCACCGGTGGAGCAGGCAATCAAGGATGCCGGTGTCGATGCGCAGAAGATCGACGAGGTAGTTCTGGTCGGCGGATCGACGCGCATTCCGAAAGTCCAGGAGATGGTCCGTGGTCTGTTTGGCAAAGAGCCAAACAAGAGTGTAAACCCTGACGAAGTAGTGGCGATCGGCGCAGCCGTTCAGGCTGGCGTTCTGTCAGGAGAAAAGACTGACATTCTGTTGCTCGACGTGACGCCGCTTAGTTTGGGCATTGAGACCCTCGGCGGTGTCTTTACCAAACTGATCGAACGCAACACAACCATCCCCACGCGCAAGTCTGAAATTTTCTCAACCGCTTCCGACAATCAAACGTCCGTGGAAGTTCACGTGCTTCAGGGCGAACGCCCCATGGCTTCGGACAATCGCACGCTCGGCAAGTTTCATTTAGTCGGCATTCCGCCGGCGCCGCGCGGCATGCCGCAAGTCGAAGTGGCTTTTGACATCGATGCCAACGGCATTGTGAACGTGTCTGCGAAGGACATGGGCACGGGCCGCGAGCAGAAGATAACCATCACCGCGTCTTCCGGTCTGTCCAAAGAAGAGATTGACAAGATGATGCGCGATGCTGAGTCGCATGCGGCCGACGATGTCAAAAAGAAAGAAGAGATCGAGGCGCGCAATCGTCTGGATGGGCTTACCTACCAGATCGAAAAAACGCTGAACGACAACCGCGAAAAAGTTGGCGCTGTAGCCGGCGACGTCGAGTCGGCCATCGCCGAAGCGAAGAAAGCGTTAGCCGAAGGCGGCGTCGATCGATTGAACGAAGCATTCAATCAACTGCAAACCGCTTCGCACAAGATGGCGGAGGCGCTTTATCAGCAAACCGGAACGCCAGAAGGCGAGACTCCCGCGGATGATCAGGCTTCGGCCGCAGGAGCATCGTCTTCGGGAAGTGCCGGCGACGACAACGTCATCGACGCAGAATATGTCGATGTAGACGAAAATAAGTAAGGAGATTTCCGATTGCCGATTGCCGATTGCCAATTGGTCGGTGACCTAAGACGAGCCTAGCTGCGCACATCTTGTAGGTTACGGGCCAATTGGCAATCGGCAATCGGCAATCGGCAATCACAATGGGCAAACAAGACTATTACGAAGTGCTGGGTGTTAAGCGCGACGCGAAGCCTGAAGAAATTAAAAAGGCCTATCGTCGCCTGGCGCGTAAGTACCATCCGGATGTCAATCCGGGAGACAAAGCCTCCGAGGACCGTTTCAAGCTAACCACTGAAGCGCACGACATTCTTTCCGATCCAAAGAAGCGAAAAGTCTACGACCAGTTTGGCCAGTATTCCGACAATCTGGCGGATGCTGCTGCGCGTGGGGCCACGCCAGGCGGCGCTGGACGCGCGACTCCGGGTTTTGATTTCAGCGGTTTCGATTGGGGTGCGGCCACACCATCCGGCGGTGGCTCTAGTTTCCGCGACATTTTTGCAGATCTCTTTAGCGGGGGCGCGAAAGAGCAGGAACCGCCGCGACCGCAACCAAAGCGCGGCGCCGACATTGAAATGCCTCTATCACTTTCATTTGAAGAGGCAATACAGGGACTAACAACCAATCTTACCGTCAATCGCTCGGAGCAGTGTTCGCGTTGCAACGGCGCCGGTGACATCGGCGGACCAGTAATGGTTTGTGCCACCTGCAAAGGCAGCGGGCAAGTGCAGCGCGCCGGCGGACGATTGCGTTTTGCGCAGGAGTGCGCGGATTGCGCCGGCACCGGTCGCAGGCGGTCGCCCTGTTCGTTGTGCCACGGCAAGGGAGTTGTGCCTAGGAGTGAAAGAGTAAAAGTACGGATTCCCGCTGGCGTGGAAACAGGATCACGCGTGCGCATTCCAGGAAAAGGGCAAGGCGGTCGCCTCGGCGCGCCGCCCGGGGATCTGCACATCATCACCAACGTGGGCCAGCACAAATATTTCACGCGCAAGGGCGACAATATTTACGTGACCGTGCCCGTCACGGTGCCGGAAGCAGCGTTGGGAGCGAAGATTGAAGTGCCGACCGTCGAAGGTAAAGCGCAACTGCGTATCCCACCCTCGACACAGTCAGGGCAAAAGTTTCGCTTACGCCAGCGTGGTGCGCCATCATTGCGCAACCCGGGCGCGCGCGGCGATCAGTTTGTGGAAGTGCAAATCACTTTGCCGAAAGTGATTTCAGAAGAGACGAAGGACCTGTTGCGGCAGTACTCAAAGATGAATGATGACAACCCACGGGTAGAGATGGGACTGGAATGACCAGTGAAAAGTAAAAAGTGAAAAGTAAATCGCAAATACTTTTCACTCTTCACCGTTCACTTTTTACCGTTATGAAACGCAAAGCCAAGACATACACCATCAGCGCAGTCGCGGACCAATATGACATCCATCCGCAGACGCTGCGCCTTTATGAACGGGAAGGACTCCTCAAACCGTCGCGCTCTGAAGGCAACACGCGTCTCTACACCGATCCCGATCTCGAACGGCTGGAGCTGATTCTGGCGCTCACGCGTGATCTCGGGGTAAATCTCGCAGGCGTGGAAATCATTCTCAATATGCGGGAAAAGATGGATGCAATGCAGCAGGAATTTGAACGGTTCTTTCAATACCTTCAATCACACGCCGAAGAATTAACCAACTTTGTTGAGCCCCCTGCCGAAGGCACCAGTGACGCGCTCGTCCCGCTCACTCGCACTGCCGCGCTGCGCCGCCGCGCGTTTCGCGGTTGAGCCGTTACAAGATTCTTAGCATAAAAATAAATCTACTTGTTGGTGCAGGCTTACCATGGTAGATTTCGCCTTCGCCGTTGACCGCTTCCAAAAGCTTTACGATCACCCACACAAAGTTCCAGAGTTAATGACACTGCACGCGGTACGGTGCAGCGTTTGTGAACTTCATCGCCGCTCATCTGGTCTTACAACATGATGAAGGCCGACCCACGTCTCGTTTACCTTATTGGTATAGCTGTAATGGCGTCGCTCCTTGCGTACCCACCAACTACTGCTGCGCAGGATCTCGACAATGTATCCATGACAGGGCGCGTCACCGATCAGAACGGGGCAATAATCCCCGGGGCTTCGGTCATAGCGACGCTCGTAAGTACCGAGACGCAGCGCACGGTCGCAACCGACGCTGACGGCCGCTATCGTCTGATCCAGCTCGAACCGGGCGTCTACAATCTAAAAGTTTCATTCCCTAACTTTGCGACGGAAGAAAGAGTTGGGCTGACAACGATAGCCGGCCAAAACCTGCAATTGGATTTTACGTTGCGACCGCCGGAAATCAAGGCAGGCGCACTTGTCATAACGGAAGCCGATACGCCTGTCGTCGACACCACGCGTACGGTTGTTGGCGGCACGGTCACCAGTATCGAGATTGAATCACTTCCCGTCGCTTCGCGTTCGCCGCTTGATCTGATCTTCACGCTGCCAGGTGTTTCGGAAGAAGCCCTAACCACGCGCGATCTCGCTGAGGATCGCAACACCAATCCATCGAACACTCCTGAAGAATCAGGCACCTTTTCGCTTTCGGGTGGCCCGGCTTATTCGAACAACATCACGATTGATGGTCTCGACAACAACGACGACCGCGCCGCGCGCGAACGCTTTCAACCCTCAATAGAAGCGGTTGAAGAAGTACAGATCATTACGAACCAGTTTTCGGCTGAGTATGGACGCGCGTCGGGCGGGCGCATCAATATTCGCACGCGCGGTGGATCAAATCGCTATCGCGGACGCCTGTACTATTTTTTCCGCAACGATATCTTCAATGCGAACACCTCGAACAATAAAGCCAGAGGTCTGGCCCGCCTGCCACTTGAAGAGCACAACCCGGGATTTACGCTGAGCGGTCCACTCAGGCTGCCGGGTTATGACGGGCGTTCACGCACATTCTTTTTCAGCGCTTACGAATACGATACCTTTCTGGACTCGGCAACGATCGACACGCTCGTTCCTATCCAGCAAAACCCGCTCTTCCCGCTGCCTCCGCCTACGGTCACTGATCCGGCCCTGATCGGTGATCTCCGGTTCAACGCCGGGGTTGCGCCATTCATTTCAACCCTCTCGACGCCGTCCAGGAACCACATCTTCACGACGCGCGTCGATCACAAATTCTCCGAGGTGCACAACGGTTCGATCCTTTATCAGTTAGGGCGGCTGAACAACCTGCGCCAGTTTGGCGGCGGCAATCGCCTCGTGGAAGCGTTGTTGGGCAAGACGCGAAAAACTGATGCAATCTCTTACACCGACAATCTGGTTCTATCGCCGACACTCGTAAACCAAATTCGTGTACAATATTCGCGGTTGACGCCCGGGGTCACGGCAAGCGGCGGACGAAGTCCAGTCGTCCTGATTACGCTTGACGATCCACTGCCCTCCAGTGATCCCGATCAACGTTCCGGCACACTCGTTGCCGGTTCGTCAACGACGGGCGCGACCGACCGGCGCGAGTCTCGCGTGCAGGCGCAGGATGTGGTTTCTTGGGTAGTCGGCGCGCATTCGCTCAAATTCGGCGGCGACTTTCAGCGGATTCGTTCAACCTTCATCGATCTGTCGGACATCTCCGGTACCTTCAGTTTCTCCAACCCCGCGGATTTTCTGGCGAATGCACCGAGCCGGTTTCGGCAGAACTTCCAGTCGGAATCAAATCAACAAAACATTTACCTCGGTTTCTTTTTTCAGGACGAATGGCGCCTGAGTCCCAACCTCACCGTCAGCTATGGCTTGCGCTGGGAGGATGAGACGATCATTCGCGACTTTAATAACTTTGGACCGCGGCTATCGCTCGCCTACGATCCTTTCAAGTCGGGAAAGACAGTTATCAGGTTGGGCGCCGGAATTTTTTACAACCGTGCGTTGCTGCGGACCATCGACGATTTCACGCTGGGCGCTCGACAACTCTTCTTTGATACTAACGATCTAATCGATCCGGCGACCGGCACGATTGGCAGCGCCGATTTTCGCCGCGACTTTATTTCCAGGAACCTAAGGTTCCCCCAGGTGTTAACGGCCGATTCGCCGCTCGTACGACAATTCGGCACTCTCAATGCGGGATTCTCTCGACGTCTCGATCCGGGATTGCGCATCCCGGAAAGTTACCAGGCGAATATCGGCTTCGAACGCGAGCTGGCCGGCGGGTTTATTTTTGAGTCGAACTACACGTTCAATCGCGGCCTGCACCTGTGGCGCGAATTCAATGCCAACGCGCCACGCTTGCCGGCAGGTTTCAATAGGTTTTCCGACTACCTTGCGTCGCGCGACTTCGCAAATTTTCGCAGCGGCCCCACCGGTCCGCGCGCAATTTACAACGCCTCAACTGCCGGCGAGTTGGTGCGTTTCGTGCTTAACCCACTCGATCCCGCCAACCCCAACGCGGTTATTCGCGTAAATGAGTTCGGCGTTCCCATTTCCGTAATCAATCTCAACAGCTTTACTTCAACCACGCAGGTGGAGGTTGCGCTGGCGGCGCTGAGCCGCTTCCGACCAAATCCGACTCGCGGAGAGATTGAGCAGCTTATTTCTTCGGGCAACAGTTTCTATCACGGCGTGACCTTTGAGCTGCGTAAACGCCTTAAACGCATCGCTGGGTTTCGCATGTCATTCCGCGGTGCGTACACCTTGTCACGTCTAACCGACGACGGCATTGTGAACACTTCAGACGCACTGACACCGAACAACTTCTTTGCGGAAAGAGCCCGCAGCCTGCTCGACCGCACGCATCGCTTTGTTTTTTCCGGAACGTTTGAAACGCCGCGCAAGCTTGGCAAGCTCAGCCTTTCGCCTATCGTGCGGTTATCTTCGGGCGCGCCGTTCAACATCTCCATTGGCGGCGACGATCGAAACCTCGATGACGTTGGCAATGACCGGCCGATTTTTACTGGCGACACGAACCTGCTTCGCTGGCGCTCGCCTGGCGATCCCATTGATCCATCAATTCTGAATTTGTTTGCGTTGCCAACCATCGGCCAAACCGGAAACCTGCCGCGCAATGCGGGCCAGGGACCGGGCCAGTTCTTTTTCGATCTCAACATTACGCGCGAATTTCGCATCAGTGAAAAGCTGCGCCTGCGCCCGGTAATTGAAATCGATAACGTGTTGAACAAAACTGTCTTTAGTTTTGGCAGTGAGTTCATCAACTTTAACTCCTTCGCCCCCACGGCCACGCCGGTCCAACGTCAGGCTTTCCTCGACTCATTCCTCGTCACCACGCGCACACTGCGCCCCCGGCAAATCCGACTCGGCGTTCGCCTCGACTTTTGAGTTGATTTTACGGGGCGGAGTTTATCGCACCGGCAAGGAGCGAAGAAACGTAATCAGACGATTAAGTTGCAAGTCATGCCCGCTAGTGAAGCGGCAGCCAATCAAATAGGTTGCAACACTCGTTGAGGAACTTTTCTTGAAGTAGACGGGCGAGGCTTGCAATACCACCCCGCCGTCGGGCAAGCGCAGCTCGACGTCAAAGGCATTCTCTTTTCTGGTCAGGTAGCGATCGATATTTCTTGCGGAGACCAACAGCGCCATTCCTGTTTCACTGATGTCGCGGGTGCGGCCAACCAGGGCCAGCCTTTCAGTGTCGCCCGTCTTTGTAAATGAGGCAGCGGGTTTGAAACGGATCTTGACTTCCAACTGCACGGCACGCCTGCGGAAAGTCCGGCGACTAGTTTCCGATTGTTTCATACGGGGCGACCTGCTGCTCGTGACCGAAGAATGACGGTTATAGCGTGCTGAATCTATCACATTCCATAGCATTCCGTAGCGTGTTGCTGAAAGAAAAGATCGATTGCCGAGCGAGTCATGCGTGATGAGGTCAGTACCACCTCGCGGTAGCGGGTGGGTCGTGGGTGGAGCAGCTATAACGCAAAACTAAGCGTGACTCGTATGATAAACTCGCGCCTGATTCGGGAAACCCATCGCACAGACATCTGGCAAAATCAATGGCCGATCGCACGTCATCAGAAGAGCACGTCAGCGAAGTCGATACAGCATTACTCGATGCGGAACTCTTCCTGAAGTACAAAGCTCCCGAGAGAGCATTCAAGCGTTTGCGCACCGCGCTTGAGAGCAACTCGCGCTCGATTCCTTTGCGCGAGCGGATACGCGAAGTCTGTATCGTACAAAAGCAAAGTGAAGAAGCGGCGCGACAATGCCTGGCGCTGGCAAGTTTGTACGTTGAGCGAGATGATTTTGATAATGCTTACGAGCGTTTGCTGGAGGCCAAGCAACTCGATAAGCGCATCAACATTGCCACTGGTCTGGAAGCAATCCGGCGCGCGCGCCGTCCGGATCTGGCACCGCAAGCAGGCGCCGCCCAACAAGCTGGCAGCACTCGTGGCGCGACGTTGGCCGGCGATTTGGCGGCAATCAATGTGTTTGACGCGATTCAGGTTATTGAGAATGCGAAGTTGACCGGGACGCTCGCGCTGCTGAACGACACGCAGAGCGGTCAGGTGCTCTTTAACGAAGGCCGAATCGTGGATGCCGAGTCAGGCGGGGAAAAAGCTGAACCGGGTTTCCGGCGGGTTGTCGAGATCACCAGCGGCAGTTTTGAGTTTCAAAAGTCTGCGGAAGGATTTCCCATTCACATCGAGGCAGCCAGCAACACAAACCTGATCCTTGACAGTTTGCGTCAACTCGATGAAGAGAAGCGCTAGAACAGTGAGCGGTGAGCGGTGAGCGGTGAGCAGTAAGCAGTGAGCAGTGAGCAGAGAGTGATGAGTAATGAGTGATGAGTAATGAGTGATGAGTCATGAGTGAGGATCAGGAGCTGAAAAGACTTAGAGGGATGGGTCAAGAATGAAAGGCTCAGGGTTGGGAAGGGCGGTTTACCCCCGCCCGTTGAATGCCTGAACTGCACCCTTGACCTGCACAGAAAGTTAAGCATACATCCCTGTTGGGGAGGAGGCTTAACATGTCTGAGAAGTCAGCAACGAAACGCCGCATATTCACCCGTGAGTTCAAGCTCAAAGTCAT
>JBPCLZ010000118.1:0-2420 GCA_051002775.1 Pyrinomonadaceae bacterium
GCTCTCACGCCTGCAGGCAGTCACACCGGCCGAAGTGCAGCGCGTGGCACAAAGATATATGCACAACATGCGCTTTGTAGTGCTGGGAAATCCCAAGAGCGTGGACACGAAGATCTTTATCGGCGAAACGGAAAAGGGAGAGTGAAGGAGTAGGCAGTAGGCAGGAGCAGTCGGCAGTAAGACTCAAGACAAAAAAGCGCCGCGTGATCGATAAGATCACGCGGCGTTGTTCGTTTCTGCCGACTGCCTCTTGCTCTTACCGCTCCAGCCGGATCTCAGTAATCAGTCGTTCGTAAAGTTTTCCGTCAAGCTGACGCAGTATCATTGCTTCTGTGAGCGCGCGCCGCTCGTTGCCAGTTTCAAAATATGCGACCGCAAGATTGTAATGAGCGTCAGCAAAAGCAGGGCGGAGACTGGCCGCGCGCGAGTAGGAAGCAATCGCTTCTGACATGCGGCCGGCGTAGTAATAGGCGTCGCCCAACTTGTTATGGATCTCCTCTGACTGCGGCTTCAGATCGAGCGCGTGCTGGTAAGCGCGAATGGCTTCCTCATTTTTCCCTTGTTTAACTTTGCAATAGCCTACCTGTACCCACGCATCGGCGCGTCGCGGGTTGCGATTTGCCGCCGTTTCGAAATACCCGAGCGCGTTGTCGTAGTTGCCAAGCCATAACGATTCCAATCCGGTGCGATAGGACGATTCGGCAACGTCACTATTGCGGTCGCGCAGTGGAATCGTAGACAAGGAACGCACCGGGCTCCGACGTAATTCGGCGAGACGGGCAATGCCGATCGCCAGGTTGATGTTTTGCCCGTTCGTAACTTTCACAGTCACTACGCCGATCACCTGGCCTTTGAGATTGAAGACCGGGCTGCCGCTGTTTCCGTGGGAAATAGGAGCGGTAATCTGAATTATCTTGCCAACGTTTGGAACCTCGCGCACAGCCGACACAATGCCGTCAGTAACTGAGCCTTCGAGTTTCAATGGGTTGCCAACCACAAAAACTGATTCGCCTTCATCCGGCAAGGCTGCGGCAAGCTCGCTGGCGCGCGGGCGTTCCTGTGGCATGTTGACGCTGAGCAACGCCAGGTCGCCTTCTTCATCCATTGCCAGCAGACCCGCGACCGGAAACACTTTGCCCTTGCCGTCAAGCGTTTTCACTTCACACCGCGTCGCGCCACGGATCACATGAAGGTTGGTAACCACCTCGCCCGGACGCACAAAGAATCCGCTGCCTGTCATCGCGGGTTCGCCATCTGCGTCGTAGGTGGCAATTGCAACTACTGCAGGCTTAACTCGTTTGACGAGATCAGGAAGACTGGCCTGCGCGTGGGTTTGTTGGAAGGAGAAAAGACTTACAGCTAGCAGCAGCAACTGGGGGAAGATGCGTTTCATAGCTTTCAGTTTTGACGAACCTAAATCCTGCGGTTGATAGGGTGCCGAACCAGTAGTTCGGCGTTAACTGCGGACGAGGCCGGAGAACTCGACGGGAGGGGTTTACGGACACCCTGCCCGTAAGTTGCATATTAGCTTAAGGGCCGGATGGGAACAACAAAATTCCAAACCTGGTGGCATGGACTTCATATCCACAAGAAAAAGGCCGCCATTGCTGACGGCCTTCTAAAAAAGGAACTCTCCTCAGTTGTTGCCTAGCGAATGATTTCAATCACTCCAAGTCGCGGACCCACGGGCAATAACACGGTGTTTTTGACAACTCCTATGTCTTCCAGGGTGACCAACAACCCAAAGTCGGGCAGCATCGTTTTCGCCTTGATTTCCGCTTCATTACGGTTCTTCAGGTTAACGATCTGACCAAGCTTCTCAAACTGGTTGTCAGGCGAAACGGCCCACAGAATGTAGGTTTGTCCAGTCGGCGCTTCTTTCAGTTCGTGGAAGCGCATTTTTACTTGAGTCGCCTTGCCACGATGCGGCGTGATAAAGACATTCGCGCGCGCGCCTGACATCAGTCCGCTAAAGTTAAGCTTCAATTTGGTGTCGTCTCCGCGTTTGTAAGCAGGAATATTCAGCATGGGCACTGTGTAAGTGCTGGCGGCGGTAGTCGGCACAGCGGTCGCGCCAACGTTTTCGCCAACCGGCACGACGGTGTGCGGAATTACCGCAAAGCCTTCCGGCGCTACGCTACGGAAAAACACTTTGGTGTTTGGATCGTACGTGGTTAACGTGGCCTCGGGCGAAGCAACCAGCATGAACCGGTTCAACGGAGTGGTTGTTTCAAAGGTGCCGAGCCCGTCGGTAACTGTAATTGGGCCAAGCAAAGTTACTGCCCCCGCCGGCTCAACCGCGTAAAGACTCAGCCCTGTTACGTCGGTTGGTACACCGGTGAGGTTCAGTTTGATCCTGGTGCCGTTGTCGTCACGCAAAATCGTAGCGACACCCTTGGCGCCGGTGATTGTGACCGGAT
>JBPCLZ010000119.1:0-43444 GCA_051002775.1 Pyrinomonadaceae bacterium
CACGGCGCGAAATTTGTAACCGGGCTTGATGGTTAACTCGGTTGCCTCGTTTCGCGCCTTAACAATTCCGTCCGCTGTTGCCGCCGTCTCCAACGCGCGCGTGGTTGTTGTGCCAATCGCTATAACGCGTCCTCCTGCAGCACGCGCTTCATTGATCACTTTTGCGGCTGCTTCAGTGATATTGAAAAACTCGGCAGCCACTTTATGCTCATCAATATTTTCTGCGCGAACTGGCTCGAAGGTGCCGTAGCCTACGTGAAGAGTAATCTCAACAGTTTGTGCGCCTCGGTCGCGCATGGCAGCGATGATTTCGGGGGTGAAATGTAATCCGGCGGTCGGTGCAGCAATCGCACCTTTTTCGCGCGCGAACATCGTCTGATAGCGCGCTTTGTCCGTTTCAAAACTTCCACCGGTGCGCTTGATATAAGGTGGGAGCGGCGTTTGTCCAACTTCATCAATCAAGAGATCTAGTGGTGTATCGCCTGCAAACTTGAGTTGGCGGACACCCCCTGGCGAGCAGCCAACCACTTCGGCCCGCAGGCTCGAATCACCAAAGCGCACCCGTGCGCCTTCAATCAACCTGTCCGCGGGCCTCACCAGCGCGTCCCATAGCGTCGGCTCAATTTCGCGGAGCAGCAACAATTCCACTCGTCCGCCGGAGGGATCGCGGTGCCCGAGCAAACGGGCTGGAAACACGCGCGTGTTGTTGATGACAATTACGTCTCCGGCGCGGACCAATTCGGGAAAAGATGTGAAGTTGGATTCGGTCCACGTTTGCCGCGCGCGATCGACGACCAGCATGCGGGACGCATCCCGACGCTCGAGGGGTTGCTGTGCAATCAGTTCTTCAGGAAGCTGGTAATCAAATTCTGAGATATGCATTTCTGTGCGCCGGAAGGATCACAGACGGGAAGGGAAATGCGGATGCTCTCGATGAAAGACACCGGTGAGCTGGGCCCCAAACAATAGAATCAAACTCGATACATAACTCCAGGTAAGCACCGCAACAACCGCGCCTACTGATCCATAAATCTGATCGTAATGGAAATAGCCCAGACTCCAGGCGAAGACATACTTCGCCACTTCCCATAACAGCCCGCCGATAATTGCTCCGGGTAAAGTGTCGCGCAAGGTGACTTCCGCCCGCGGCAGGAAGCGATAGACTGCGACGAAGAGAATGACGGTTACAAAAAAACTGAGGGCTGCAAAAATGCCCTGCCAGAAAACACTGCTGACTGAGAGCAGAATGGGATACCTGGCCAACTGACGCGGGGAAATTCTCCCCGCCACATCACGCAGTGCCACCGCCCACGAGGTAATCAGCACTGACACTGAGAGCAGCACGCCAACAATCCCAATCATCCCGATCGTTATCGCGCGTCCGTGCCAAAACGTCCGAGATATCGTCCCCCAAACTCTGTTCAACGCGCGCTCGAGTACTGCAAAAACCCAGGAACCCGCCCAAAGAACCACTATGACGCAGGTAATAATTACTGCTGTGCCGACCGAGGAAAGAGAGCGAACTGTGTCACGCAAAAAATTGCTCGACCCCGGATACACGTCGGCCGCGTGTCGGAGCATCTCCGCGCCGGCGGGGATCTGGTTGCTTACCGCCAGCATCAACAGGAGCGCAGGAAACAACGCCATCAGCCCGAAATAGCTCATCGCAGCGGCCGAGGTAAACAGATCGTTTTCATGAAACTGGTGCAGGGTGTGACTAATTATTGAGCGCCAGGGACCGGCGTTTTTGACACCAAAAGAATGACGAGAAAAAGAAGAGAGCTTTCGCATTTGCACCCGAGAAGCGTTATGTACGATCGATTTAATCTACCCTAACAAATTCTCTACTAAGAATCGAACAGGCTGGGTTTGAACGCAGAGGCGGGTGAGATTCCAAAGTGGTCGTAAGCAAGACGCGTCGCCATGCGGCCACGCGGGGTCCGATCAAGGAACCCGATTTGAATGAGATAAGGCTCGATAATTTCTTCGATTGAATCCTTTTCTTCATGGATGGACGCGGAGAGTGTTCCCAGGCCCACCGGTCCCCCATTAAATTTCTCAATGATGGTGAACAACAGCTTGCGGTCCATTTCATCAAGACCAAACGTGTCGACTTCCATGCGATTAAGAGCGTCATTGGCGATCGCCCGGGTAATCCTGCCGTCGTAATCAACCTGCGCATAATCTCGAACGCGGCGCAGCAAACGATTTACGATGCGCGGCGTGCCTCGCGAGCGCCGCGCAATCTCGCGCGCACCGTCATCATCGATTTCAACTCCCAAAATCTGCGCGGATCGTTTGCAAATAATTTCCAGATCTTCATGGGGATAAAAATCCAGATGAAAAACAATTCCAAAGCGACCCCGCAATGGCGCCGTGATTAAACCCGCGCGCGTGGTCGCGCCCACCAAAGTAAATTTCGGTAACTCGAGTTTTATCGAACGCGCGCCGGCGCCCTGACCAATCAACAAATCGAGTTGATAGTCTTCCATGGCCGGGTAGAGTTTTTCCTCGAGCGCGGGCAACAAACGATGGATCTCATCAATGAAGAGGACGTCGCCTTCCTGGAGATTTGTCAGCAATGCCGCGATGTCTCCCGCCTTTTCAATTGCCGGCCCGGCAGTCGAGCGCAGTTCCGCACCCATCTCGTTTGCGATGATATTGGCAAGAGTTGTTTTGCCTAGGCCGGGCGGACCAGTTAACAGCACGTGATCGAGCGCTTCTTTGCGGTTAAGCGCCGCTTTCATATAGATGCGCAGATTGTCTTTTACTTGCCGCTGGCCGATGTACTCGGCGAGCTTGGTCGGACGAACAGTCAGTTCAAACTGTTGCTCGTCGTGGCTTAGCGGCGTATCGCGGACGCGTGCTGGTTGTTCAGTAGACATTTGATAGTGGCATAGACTTTAGTCTGTGCTTCTGAGCCGTTGGCACAGACTAAAGTCTATGCCACTCAAATACGCAAACTAACAGTTTGCTTTACACCTTAGCCAGCTTGCGCAAGCTGCGTCGCAAAATCAACTCTACGGAGATATCGCCACCTTCATCGACCGCGGCAGTGACGGCCTTTTCTGCGGCGTTGCGCTGGTACCCCAGATTCAATAGCGCAGACAGCACGTCGGAGCGCATCGAATCTTCAGTCAAAACCGGCGCCCCCGTTTCGGTCTTCGCGCCCAATTCTTCTTCAAGTTCTGCGGACGAAAGCGATGCGACCTTATCGCGCAATTCCATGACCAACCGCTCGGCAGTTTTTCGTCCCACCCCGGGGATCAACGTCAAACGCGCCAGGTTGTTGGTCCTAATCGAGGCAATCATTTCGTCGGCGCTCATTCCGGACAACAGCGTGATACCCAGCCGTGGTCCAATGCCACTCACCGAGATCAGGCGCAGGAAGAGTTCACGTTCCCGCGCAGTTTTGAAGCCATAAAGTTGCAGTGCATCTTCGCGCACGTGCGTGTAGATGCGGAGCTGCACATTCGAACCCGCGTCTTCAAGATCATAGAACGTGGATATCGGAATGTTTACTTCATAGCCGACTCCAGCGACATCCAGAATCACCGAATTCGGCTGTTTGGAAAGAAGCGTGCCGGACAAATGTGCGATCATTGAAGCAGGTCTGACTGAGCGATGACGTTACGCGCGCGATTGTAGTTGATGCCGCCGGTAGTTCCAAGTTTCGAGTTCCGAGTTTCGAGTTGGAGCTGGCTTGGGCGGTGGTCCGCGAGACTATGGCCACGGAGAGGCGTTTTAGAATTCCAAACTCGGAACTCGGAACCCGAAACTCGAAACTATTTCGCATTGGGTCTATACTTATCGCCAGGCACTCGAAATGAAATCCGAGAAAATTTCTGAACTGACCACGAATCGATTGAGCGTCTACCTGCGTTGTTTGAATGCGCTTGCGACTGCCGGCATCAAGACCATCTCATCGCAGGCGCTGGCGGAACAGTTCAATCTGAACTCCGCGCAGATCAGGAAGGATTTGGGCTGCTTCGGTGAGTTTGGCGTGCGTGGGGTTGGATATTACGTCGCTGATCTACGCGAACACATCACCAAGATTTTGGGCCTGGACAAACCCCATCGCGTTGGCATTGTAGGCGCCGGACGCCTTGGCACCGCCCTCGCGAACTACCGCGGCTTTTCAAAATCAAACTTCACGGTGGTTGCGGTTTTCGATAACGACGAAACGAAAATCGGAAAGCGCGTTGGTGAGGAAAACGTTGCGATTCATAACGTGAAAAAGATGCCGCTCGTGGTTAAGCAGAAATCGATCGATGTGATGGTGGTCGCCGTTCCCGCGCGGGTCGCACAAAAAGTCCTCAACCAAATCATGTCGGCAGGCATCAAGGCAATTCTGAATTTTGCGCCGGCACCACTTAGCGCGCGGCTCGATGTGAAAGTGAAGACCGTCGACTTGACCACGTCGCTCGAGTCTTTATCGTATTTCCTGGCGCGGCCGCAATCTAAAGTCACCATCAACCGCGGCATTAAAAAGCGGTTTGAAGAATTAACGGAAGTCGACGAGCGGGAGTTGTAGCAGTTCAGAGTACAACCTCTAGGTTGCGTGGATGCGCCACAGCGAACTAAAGCTCGAACTCTAAACTTCGGGCCTCGAGCGAAACAAGATCATTTATGGACGAGCAAACCGCACGACGCGAGATAGTTAAGATCGGTAACCTGCTGTACGAACGAAGTTATGTCGTTTCGTCAGACGGCAACGTCAGTGTGCAACTCGACGACGGCCGCATCGTGGCGACGCCGACAATGATCTGTAAGGGGCGGATGACGGAAGACTCGCTGGCTGTGACGGACGCGTCAGGGAAAGCCTTAACGCAGCGAAAACCGTCGAGCGAGTTGGCAATGCACCTGCTGATTTATCAGGAGCGACCAGATGTCAAAGCGGTTTGTCACGCGCATCCGCCGCACGGGACCGCATTTGCTGTCGCAGGGTTGCCGATCGATCAGCCGATTTTGTCTGAAGTAATCCTGACGCTCGGCTGCGTTCCACTGGCGGCGTACGGTACCCCATCAACAGACGAATTAACTGAAGCAATGCGGCCCTTGGTGAAACATCACAACGCATTGTTGATGGCGAACCACGGTGCAGTGGCTTACGGATCGGACTTATGGCAGGCCTTTGATCGGCTGGAGACGCTGGAACATACGGCGCGAATCGCGATATTGGCGCGCATGCTCGGTGGCCCAAAAAATCTTCCGGCTGACGCAATTGAAAAACTGATTAATGTTCGCGAAGCCGCGGGTTATCTGGGCGAGAGTGCGCGTTGTCAGGCGTGTGGGTATCTTCATGAAACGCAGTTGGCATGTCCGACCGGCGACCGTCCGGCGCGCAATGTTTATGCAAACTCAAGAGTGGGCAATGGCGACGGAAAAATCACGCTGACGCGGGAAGAGCTGATGGAACTGCTGGCACAGGCGGTTATGCAAAGCCGGTGATAATGTCGTAAATCGTAATCGTGAATAGTTGTTTGGCGGAGATGTCTTAAAAGTTATACGAAAGAATTCAACCGTTGGAACGCAGAACTAGTTCAAATCGCCGAAACAGAGTAATCTAGCAGTCAATCACGATTCGCGATTTACGATTCACGAGTTCTACGATTTACGATTCACGAAGGAGAGCTGAATGCAAGAAGCACTCGGTATGGTTGAAACTAAAGGTCTGGTCGCTATGATTGAAGCGGCGGACGCAATGGTCAAGGCCGCCAATGTTACCCTTATCGGTTACGAAAAGATCGGCGCGGGATTTGTTACCGCAATCGTGCGTGGCGACGTCGCTGCCGTTAAAGCCGCGACTGATGCAGGCGCTGCGGCAGCGCGGCGCGTAGGCGAGCTAGTCAGCGTGCACGTAATTCCGCGTCCGCACGGTAGTGTTGACGATGCGCTTCCAATCGGCACGCGCGGCTAAGCATGATCATCGCGCGAATTCTGGGAACAGTAGTTTCATCGCAAAAGGACGAACGCTTACTTGGCAAGAAACTGCTGATCGTGCGTCCCGTCAACGTTGACGGTAGCGATACGACTGGTTACGTCGTCGCCGTCGATACCGTTGGCGCAGGTTTCCATGAGCGCGTGCTGGTTGTCGCCGGATCGAGCGCGCGACTGGCGCAGGGGATGAAAGACACGCCGGTCGATGCGGCTATCGTTGGCGTGATTGACACGGTTGATATAGCGAAGGACGAGTAGCACAGACTTCAGTCTGTGCCCTCAAGGGGAGCCACAGACTAAAAAAGTCTGTGCCACTAAAACATGCAACTTGCACGCGTCATCGGCACTGTAGTGGCGACCGTCAAAAATGAAGCGCTTGAGGGCCGGAAGCTTCTGGTCGTGCAGACCCTAAACAAAGATCTTCAGCCTAACGGCAAACCGATGGTCGCGATTGATGCGGTGGGCGCCGGCGTTGGTGAGTTGGTTTTTTGGTGCCGCGGCAAAGAAGCAAGTTTTCCTTTTAAGCGCGAAGACACGCCGACGGACTGCACGATCATCGGCATTGTCGATTCGGATGCGCACGTGACTAACGCGTCGACTAAGTCCGCCAGACAGGTGATGGATGATTCTCGCTAAAGTGGTTGGCAACGTTGTCGCCTCGCAAAAAAACCAGCGCTACCAGGATGCGCGCATAATGCTTTGCCAGCAGATAACTCCAGAAGGCGAAGAGACCGCGTATTCTGTGTTGGCACTGGATTCGGTTGACGCAGGAGTTGGTGATACCGTTTTGATTGTGCAGGAAGGTTGGAGCGCATCAACCTCAGCGACTGGAAAGCCGCAAGCCGCAATTGATTCTGCCATCATCGGCGTGGTCGATAGAATCGATTTGATGTAGTAGGACAGACATTCCTGTCTGTCCACGTGTTAATTGCGAGATGAGGAACAGGCAGGAATGCCTATCCTACAAAGATATGTCCACGGAACAAGATCAAGCTCGTGAGATAGCGGAACGAATCGCTCGTCGCGTTTCTGCCGAGAGCTCGCCGTCCTTCCGCCCTCAACAAAGCGGCGAAGTGAGTGCAGAACTTGCCGCCGTGCGCGCCGGCCTCAGTGACCTGCAAAGAAAAATTTCTCAGTTAGAAGCGAAGATAAACGTAGGAGCTGTTAGCAAGCCGATAAACTCGAGTTTGTCCAACACGCCGCGCACGGCGACGACGCATTCACCCTGGCTGGCGGGCATCAACAGTTCTTATTCACACCCGAGTGAAGAAAGATTCGGTGTTGAAGAAGCAACGGTTGCGGAGCTGGTGGACTTTTTTGAAAAAGAAAAAACTTGCAGCGTCGAGCCCGGCGGCAAACCCTGCGACCATTGCGCAATGTGCAGCTCGCGCGGTTTTTAGCTGTCGCTAAATTCAGTTTCGTCCTCCCCGAACGCAAAGTTTTTCCAGCGACATTCGTAACTAAAGAGCTACCTTGACTAAAGAGCTACGATTAGTCGCCCCTCAGCAGGTTTTCGCTACTCGTCCCAGTGGTCGTTATGCAAGAAGTTTTGTAACAAAAATTCTGTAACAAAAATTCTGTTTGACACGACTTGGAAATGGGTATATATAGCCGCGTATCCCCTAAAAGAATTTCCCCCGGCGTCGTGTTGACGAAGTCCTCACAAGATTCCGTTAACCTCATGTTCACGGACAATTAGATAGGAGCTTACAGCGAAATCTTTTCGCGGTTCCAAGCCGGCGCAAATAACCCAACGCTGTGCCGGGAAGGAGGACGGAGCAATGTTACGTTTCAGGGTGAGCATATTCCTCGTGGCGATTCTATGTATTGCAGCCTTGCCATTTGGCAACGCGCCAGTTTCTCAGCTTAAGGCGAGCGCGCAGGGCCAGCAAGCGATGATGGACGTCACGCCAGTAGATGACGGTAATCCTAATACGAGTGAATTTTCAGGAGCTTATTGGACGGGAGGGCAGTACGTCGGCTTAAACGCGTACAGCGCCGAAAGCGATCCATATTATGCGCCTTCAACTAACGGGGGCTGGGAGGAACGGGTGGATTTTGCTTACGTAGACAGCACGATAAATCGATCCGACGGCACGTCCCTCCTCGAGGCCACTTACGAACTTGATAGGCCTTATAACGGAAGTCAACTCCACATGACTCTTGGCGGAGTAACAGTCACTTTTGATTTATTGAGCCAAGATGCATACCCGCTTTCGGATACTGATCAAGCGAGATTGCAAGTGTGGGCAACCAGCGACGAAGCGAGACTTGTGGAGGACACCACGACCGCTTTAATTGATCAAAATTATCAACAGCAACCAGAGCTTCTGCTAGGTTATTTAGCTACTGCCATGGCAGTTGAGCCATCCGAGCTTACAAACAACGGAGCGCTGCTAAAAAAGCCGAAGCAAGGCGAATTGAGGGTCTTTGGACGATTTCTATCTAAATTTGGAAAGCCCGAAATCTCTGGACTCTTAAAATCCTGTCCTGGGACGGCAATTGGCACGTCAGGAAACAGCTATTCGTCTACATCCAATAGTGTTTTTTCAAGCACTTCCACCAATGCTCGACCACAAGCCGGTAACTGCTTTGGATGTTGTGGACCCGGGTGCCGCTGCATTCCGAACCCGTTTGGTGGTCCGATGTATGCTCAACCATGTGCCACACATGATCAATGTACTAGACAAACCGGCAATCCCTTTAATAGACCTTGTTTACCTTCTTTGGCTGCGTCGATTGTCTATGTGTGGTCGACGTTCAAGAGAGCGTACGTGCTTTGATCGAAACGATGATAGGAGAAAGTTTTGAGAGCTACAGCAGTTGCAATAACTCTTGGGCTAGTTCTCGTATTGGTCACTCCCACGCTATTCGGGCTGGTTCCGGGTCCTTATTCTCGATTGTATATGCCGCTCATGATTGGCACCTACGGTATTAGTGGAATCGCCTTGGGTTTTGTGTGGCCTGAAAGAGGTTGGCGTTTGGGCCTGTGGTTAGGTCTTTTCTGGGTGGTTTTGCTCTTAATCGCTCTGCCCTTCTCCGATCCGGTGCCATGGAATCTCCGGCTGGTTATCAAGGATCTCATCGATTATTCGTTGATAGTAATCGCTGGTCCTCTCGGAGGGGCAGTAGGTGCAATTATCAGCCGGCGCCGAATGGTCGACGCATCCCGTCGATCCTAAACCCTAGAGAAGAGTTCAGCCCTTCGCTTCAGCAATAGAGGAGGATTTGATGAAAAGAATACGCTACATAGCAACTGCATTCGTAGTAGTTAGTTTGTTCGTTCTACTGGCGCGTCTAGGGACAAACGGTCAAGCGCAGTCGGCAACACCCGCTGCGGGCGCGAATGTTATCGTCAGAGTGCCTTCGCCCAAAGAGCCTGTGGAAATAACAAAGTTACTGGTCACAGGTAATCAAGTCATTTCCAACATCCCTTTTGTGGGAGATGAGAACTGGGTAAACGCTCTCTCTTGTGAGGTCAAGAATACCAGCGGCAAGACCATAACCGAGTTGCGGATGAGCGTCAGCTTTGAAGCCAATAGCGATAAGCATCGCAGGATTCACATTCCGCTCATCTACTCCGCAGCCGTACAGCCTAATCGAAGCGTGCAGGTGTCGGCGCCGACGGCCAGTGTCGCGTCATTACGGGACTTGCTGGCTAAACAAGGGGCGGCAGCAAATTTCAGGAAGGGAGAGTTACGCCTTCAGATCGCAAAGTTCGAAGACGGTTCGATATGGGTAAAAGGCGTAACCCTTGGCTCTCCGGACCCCCGTACTGGCAGACGTAAACGCATGTAGTCAATAAGTAAAGAGGCCGCTGAACAGCGGCCTCTTTTGCATTGGCTAAGACTGGGGCAAATTAAATGTCGGTGGCGAATAACTACTTCGTCGGCGCTGGACTTTGATTCGGTCGCAGGGTGTTTGAATCAATTCTCGGAACCGTGGTCGCGCCTTCTTCAGCTTTGAAGTAGGGCTCTTCTTTGAAGCCAAAGAGTTTGGCCGAGATGACGGTCGGGAACTTCGCGCGCGTAGTGTTGTAGTCCTGCACCCCGTCGTTGTAATCCTTACGCGCCGTGGCAATGCGGTTCTCAGTGCCCACCACTTCATCCTGCGCCTTCAAGAAATTCTCGTTCGAGCGCAACTGCGGATAGGCTTCCTGCAACACTAACAGCCGGCCGATAGTGCCACCGAAACTGTTTGCCGCATCGATGACGGCCTGCTTTTGTTCCGGAGTCTTGTCGCCGCCTTCGCCCTGGGGCGCCTGCTGCGTGGCATTCAGCAGTTTGGATCGCGCCTCGGCAATCTTGCCGAACACTTCCTGCTCCTGCACGCCTGCGAGTTTTGCGGTTTCGATCAAATTGTTCAGCAAGTCGCTGCGCCGCTGCAGTTGCGTCTCGACGTTCGCCCATTTGCCCTTCACATTTTCATGTTTCGTGGTGAGCGTGTTGTAACCGCATCCGCTGGCGGTGGCTGCGACAAAAATAACCAGAGCGAGTAACCAAAGTCTTCGTTGAGTCATTTCAATCTCCTGATCGTGCTTGATCGAATTCGTCTACTACCTGGATTATCCGATCGATTTGTTCCAGATAAGCGCCGAAAGTGTCGTTAACTTCTTTTTCCGTCGGGGGCAAATAATCGCTCGCGCGAAAAGCAAATATCTTTTCAAAAGGTTCCGGGTCCAGGTGGAAACGCTGCACCGTAACGCGGACGCAGTCAGGTTTTGCAACTGGCGCTTGTTCACCGTGCAACATCAGCACAGCACGAAACAATGCCGCGAAGCTTGCCAAACTATCGCTCATCAAATCGCACAGCTTCTCAATTGAAACTGACGCCGGAATATACAAACGGCGTAGCTGAATCACTTTGCTGCGCAGCTCATATTCCGTCTGATGCCGCAAATTCGCGTCCGACAACGTCACTAACTCAAACGGGTCTCTCCCGTAAAGTACGACGCGCGCCCTGGCCATCTGATGAAACTCTATTGGAAATACGTCCGCTGCGTCAGACAGTTCCTCGGTAGTGAAATAAACAGGAAGCGGATGGCCCAGCCGTTGCCATTCGCGCAGCGGCGGCTGTGCCAAACGCAGGTCTTCAGGGGTTATGCGGTTCAAAGTTATCAGGAGATTGTAGTCAGAACGCAGTTCAATGTGATCACCAGCAGCCGCCGAGCCGTAAAGCAAGACGGAAGCGAGGTTATCGCCGTGAGTGGCACGCAGATCTCCAATGAGACTGTTTAGTGCTTCCTGAATAACTTTCTTTGCCATCGCGTTTGTTTCGAATACTAACAGAAACCTCTGTTCGAACCGATCGTCAGGAATGCCTGCCCTACTACCAGCCGCCGCCGGCCCCGCCGCCGCCAAAACTCCCACCCCCGCCAAAGCCGCCCCCAAAGCCACCACCACCGCCGCCAAAGCCGCCACCGCCCCAGCCGCTATCCGAGCCGCCCCAGCTCCCACGACTCCCGCTATTAAGTAGCGAGCCCAGCAAAAACATGTTGAGACAGCCACCACCGCCGCCTCTGCCGCCTTTCCGCAAAGACGACAACACCAGGGCCACAATGAACAGAATGATGATCAGCGTGCAGCATGAAGAAGATAGTCCTCCTGGCCGGGATCTGGTTGCCGGCTGTGTGGGCGCTCCGCGATAGACATATCGTTGGTCAATTCCTTCGACGTTAAAGCCGCGCTTTTCAGCCAGGGTGGCAACGTAGGTTTGAATTGTGTCGTATATGCCCTGGCTGTAATCTCCCTTTTTGAATTGCGGCACCAGCCGCGCGCGTTGAATCTCGCCTACGAGTCCGTCGTTCAGATCGCCTTCCAGATGATCGCTGACCTGAGTAAAGTATTTTCGATCCTTGATCGCCACCAGCAGCAGAAAGCCGTTCTTCTCTCCTTCTTTCGAGCCAATTCCCCAACCGCGAGCCACCGCCAGTGAGTATTCAAAAATATCCTGATCGCCGGTGGTGTCGACAGTGACGATCGCAAACTCAATGTCGGCGCGCTGTTTTAAGTTTATGTAGATCGCTTCCAGCTTTTGCCTGGTGTCAGCATCGATCACGTTGGCGTAGTCGACAATGGGAGTGAAAGGCGTGGGTAGCGGGATCGGCGATGCGCCAAGCTGCGCTATTGCATTGCCCTGAAAGCTCAGTAGCAGGATCGCGCAGACCAGTGCATGGCGAAGCAGACCGCGGGTAGTGCGAATTTTATTGAGTCTTTTAATCAATTAATCAAAACCCAACAACTCAATAAATAACGGGTAAATATGTCTGAACGCTCACTTTTGAAACTCAAAATTAGCCGTCAATCACCAGGTGGAGCAAATAGAAAAGCGCTACACCTACAAAAACGACAATTGAGACCATCGGGTTTCTTTCTTCTTTATGGTTCACCTCCGGAATCAAGTCGCTGGCTGCTACATACAACGTGACGCCGGCCGAGAAGGGAAGTGCATAACCCAAAGCGCCGCTTATTCTTTCATTCAACAATGCTACGGCGATTACTCCAGCGAGGGTTGCCGCGCCAATCGCGGCGGTCGCCCACAGAGCTTTCCGCGCAGAGCGCCCTGAAGCGAGCATGATCGAAGCAACCGTAAACCCCTCTGGCATCTTGTGCAGCAGAATCGCGATGAACACCAAAAAGCCCACGCGAAAGTTCACCAGAAACGCCGCCGCGATCGAAACACCGTCAAAGAACGTGTGAATCCACAGTCCTCCAACCGCGGCGTAGGCTGCTGAGGGTCGCATAAAAGATTCCGGATGAGTTTCCGCGCCAAAGTGAAAATGCGGCGCGATGGTGTGTTCGAAAAGTTGAATGAGCAGATAGCCGCCGAGGAGCAATGTCATTGCCCCGATCACGGCTTCGGCCGCCGTCCTGCCCCCAAGATCCGAAGTCCAAATGCTAATGGTCTCAGGAAGTATCTCCAGGAAGATGGCCGCCATCATGAATCCGGCGCCAAGCGCAACCAGATACTTAAGAAAGCGCTCGCCAAAGCGATGCGCTCCCGACTTGATAAGCAGAAATCCGCCGACAAGGTTTGCGAGTGCGGCTAGCAGGCCGAAGAAAAGAAGTCCGACAAAGCCCCCGGAATCAAGATTCATTGTGTCATCTGGAACGCGCCTCATTTCCCCCAAAACGAGCGCGCCAATATACATCAAGCAGCCGCTCACCCTCTAAACTCTAGTTCCGAGCGACCGACCGAGGTCTTCATATGGGCCGACAATAGGCGAACACTAACTTGGCCCCGAAACGACAAAACACACGAAAACCTCAGGTTTTCCCTGATTTTGGTATTGACAGCAAAAATGAGGCAGCGTAGTATCCGGCGTTGGGTGGTCAAAAGTGGTCGGAAGTGGGTCCAACCTCGTAGCGAACCGATCATTAGCAACTTTTCCTGAAATGGCCACCCGCCCAAACTATTGATCGGTCAACTCTATGCTTCGGGGAAACTATACGGCCCGGATAGATGCCAAGGGTCGGCTAAAGGTGCCGACTCCGTTCCGTCGCCTAATCGACGAGAAGCATGGCAGCGAATTCTACATAACTAGTCTTACAGGTGACAACGTTCGGATTTACCCGCTGCCGGAGTGGGAATCGATAGAGCAGCGGCTTTCGCTCTTGCCAACAATGGATCCGGCCCGCCGCAAGTTCCTTGACAGAACGAACTACTACGGACAACAGGCGAGGATAGATGCACAGGGACGTCTGTTGATTCATCCGCTGCTGCGAAAAGCTGCCGGCGTGATGGGCGACGTAGCCGTGCTGGGTTACCTGACTTACCTGGAAGTTTGGGAGCTGGATGTTTTCAAAGCGCGTTTGCTTGCGGATCCCTATACAGAAGACGACGAAGCGGCAATCGCGAAACTGGGAATCTGAGAGCGGTGACAAGTAACAAGTGACAAGTGACAAGCAAACCGAAAATACCCGCGACTGCTTACTTGTTACCTGTCACTTGTCACTGTTCACGAGTTAGTTCTTTGCACGAGATCACGGGGCGGTGGTGATGGCTGCGCCTTTGGGGGGCATGGGCGCGCCCCATCGCCCCGTGCTGCTTCGAGAAACGATTGAATTCCTCAAGCCTGAACGAGGAGGCCTGTTTCTCGACTGCACGGTGGGACTTGGTGGACATAGCGAAGCGATCCTTGAAACTTCGGAAACGACTCGCGTCATTGGATTCGATCGGGACGGTGAAGCACTCGCCGCGGCAACGCAACGACTACTTCGGTTTGGCGAGCGCTTTCGCGCAGTGCATGCCGACTTCCGAGAAATTGGCCGCGTGCTGAATGAGCTTGGCGAAGAAAAGCCAGCCGGCGTCCTCGCCGATCTTGGTGTCTCTTCTCTCCAGTTTGATTCAGAAACCCGCGGATTTAGTTTTCGCTTTGATGCGCCACTCGACATGCGCATGGACGCGGCAGGAGATGAAGACACGGCCGCCGAGCTTCTGCTGCGACTCTCGGAAGAAGAGATAGCGCGAATCATCTTTGAATACGGTGAAGAGCGGAACTCGCGCCGCATCGCCAAATGGATTGTTGAGCATCGCGAGCAAGGTCAGCCGATAGCTACCACCAAAGAACTGGCTGATCTGGTGGCACGCGCTTCGGGCAAGCAAAAACGCCAGCGCATTCACCCGGCAACGCGCACTTTCCAGGCCTTACGCATTGCAGTCAACCGCGAGTTAGAAGGTTTAGCCCCATTCGTTGAAGAAGTCGTAGATCTTTTAGAAACCGATGGCCGCTTCGTGGTAATCAGTTTTCATTCCCTTGAAGACCGGATTATGAAGCGTGAGTTGAGGCGGCTTTCGGGGCAGTGCCAGTGTCAGCACAGAACTGGTGTTTGCAATTGTGGCGCACGCCGCGCTGTTGAGTTGTTGACGAAGCGTCCGGTTAAGCCGGACGAGGTTGAGATTGAAGCGAATCCCCGGGCCCGCAGCGCCAAGCTGCGAGCTTGTCGCAAGCTTTGAGATCTGAAATCTCAAATTTGAGATCTCAGATCTCAAACAGCAAACGAAACCCAATCGACCCGGAGTTCCCCGCGATGAACAGAGTTCCCTCGACACAGCGCAACGCCAAAATCCGGCGGGACCGCGACGTACGCGCCTTGTCACGGCTGGCGCTATTGCTTTGCTTCGGCCTGGTGTTGGCGGGTGGTTTCGTCTTCGCGGGCCAGCAGTATTTCACTGCCATTCAATATGGTTACAAGAGTGAAACTCTTCGTAGCGAACGTGAAAAGCTACTCGCGGAACGGCAGCACCTGATGTTGCAGAAGCAACAGGCCTTCGCTCCGGCACGACTTGGACTTCGAGCGCGCGGGTTGGGGCTGAAACCTTTGTTGGCCAGTCAGGTGGGAACGCCGAAGCCCGGTAAGAACAGCCAGTTGCCAATCGCGCCGGGTTTGATAAATCCCTCCGCTTCGTTTCAGCGCTAAGTATCGTTAGCGACCGCGGCTCGACGGGAATTGCAGTCGAGTTGCTCTCCCTCTCAGTTTGTAAGAAGGGAACACCCAGGGAATGTTGGCGCGCTCTTCCGCTCAATCAGAAGCACATTCCGACGTTTCGATTCGCCGCACGCTTTTTGTTGCGGCGTTCGTAGTTTTCTGGATGCTGGCCATCAGCGCGCGACTGGTTTATTTGCAAGTTTCGAGTCATGACCAGCTCGTCGAGCGGGCGCAGAGGCAACAGCAGGATGCTATCGAAACGGCGCCACAACGCGGGCCACTGCTCGACCGGCGTGAGCGCGAACTGGCGCGCACGATCGACACCACCTCAGTGTTCGTCGCACCCGATGAATTCAAGCCGGGCAAAAAAGAACCAGAAGCGCAAAAGCTGGGAGAGATCGACTGCACCGCAGACAGACTTTCGTCGGTGCTGGGTCTGAATCAGAAGGAACTCGCCGGCCAAATCATTGAAGCGAGAAAAAAAGGACGCGGGTTTCTCTGGATCGCTCGCCGCATAGATCCAGACCGCGCGCTCGCTTTGGAAGCGATGGAATTACCAGGCGTGCACACGCGCAAGGAGCCGAAGCGCTTCTATCCAAACGGACCACTGGCCGCGAATGTTCTTGGCTTTGTCGGACTTGATGGCAATGGACTGGCAGGCATTGAACAGGCTTTCAACGAAAAGATCCTGGGCGAGCCGGGTAAGCTGTTTATTGAAAAAGACTCACGCGGCCTTGCTTACGAAAGTACCGAAATTCCGGGACGGCCGGGCCAGACGATTGTTCTGACGATCGACCAGTCAATTCAGTACCACACTGAAGCAGCGTTAACGTCAGCAGTTGCCGAGTCGCGTGCGAAGTCGGGAACAGCAATCGTTATGGATCCGCATACGGGCGAGATTCTGGCGCTGGCAAACGCTCCCACATTTGATCCCAACAACGTAGGCGCCGCGCCGCCGGCTGCTCGCGCTAATTGGGCGCTGCAAAATATTTACGAACCTGGGTCCACCTTCAAAATTGTCGCCTTCGCTGCCGCCCTCGAAAAGGGGATCGCCAAACCTAACGACCACATCGATTGTCAGATGGGTTCGATTACGGTCGCCAAGCGAGTGATTCATGATCATCATCCCTTCGGCAACCTAACGCTGACCGAAGCCTTGGCGAAATCAAGCAACGTCGCCGCGATCAAGCTTGGACTGCGACTCGGCAACCCGACCATGCACGACTACATCACGCGTTTTGGTTTTGGTTTGCGCACTGGAATTGAATTGCCGGGCGAGACTGCCGGCATAATTCATCCTGTTCATCGCTGGCTGCCCTCGTCTATTGGTTCGGTGGCCATCGGCCAGGAAGTTGGCGTAACACCGCTGCAAATGGCGGCCGCGTTTGGCGCTTTGGCAAACGATGGCGTGCGCATCGCGCCGCACCTAGTTCGCGAGATACGTTCTGCGACAGGCACCAGCATCTATCGGCCTAACCCGGAACAGCACCGGGTGATCAGCCCCAAGACCGCTCGTGCGTTGCGCGGGATGTTGGAAGACGTGACGCTGAACGGCACGGCAAAGAAAGCGCAACTGGATGGCTATACCGCGGCCGGCAAAACAGGAACGGCTCAAAAGGTCGACCCGCAAACAAAGCGGTATTCAAACACCAAATACATCGCATCGTTTGTCGGTTTCGCACCGGTCAGCAATCCGGCGGTGGTAATCATCGTGGTGATTGATGAGCCAGCCGGCGCTTATCACGGCGGCGATGTGGCAGCGCCGGTGTTTCGCCAGATTGCGGAACAGATTCTGCCGGATATGGGTGTGATGCCGGATACAGAGTTTAAGAACGCGAATGAGCTGGTAGCGAGCGTGCGTGAAGCGCTCACCGCAGACGATCAAGTTTTGACTCAACTCACCGAACAGAAACAGGCTGCCGCGGCCACGTTACCCAAGGTTGTCAATCGAGCTAACAGCGGTGAAGTGATTTATGCGGCGTCGACCAGCAAGGCGATGTTGATGCCGAACCTGCGTGGTCGCAGTGTGCGGGATGTTGCACGTGCGTGTGCGCAACTTGGTTTGGTGCTCGAAGCGCACGGCGAAGGAGGGGTTGTGAAGCAAACGCCCCAAGCGGGAACTGAATTGTATTCCGGACAAACAATCTATGTTGATTTCGCTCGACCTGACTGAGCAGTTACAAAAAGGAGAATTAACTTTTAAACCATCACGGAGCCAATGACATGATCCCCCAACGAAACCGGAGCAAGGATTTTGCCGGGCATGAGATTAGAGAAAGAGTAACGGCCTGTCGAAAACGATTGCGCAGCCCCAGACACACGCAAAAGAGGCCGGTTGGTTGCGAATGCGAGGAGGATTCCGGCGTTCCGAATGCGGCATTTCTCGATGATCAGCCCCGAATGAGAGAATCTTTTTCGAGTACTGAGTTGAGTCCGGCAGCGCTGGATGGAGGCAACGAAAGGCATGAAATGTTGCTGACTCTGCGCACGCAAGAGGTTGGCATAACGTGAATGTTGGGGAAGCATCGCTTTTGATGGGCGCAAACGCCGCAAGGGCAAGCGCCGAGTTGTTTGACAAAGAAATCAAAGACTTTTCGATTGATTCGCGATCCGTTGGCGCGGGCGAGCTTTTCTTCGCTCTGTCGCAGGAAGACTATGCCCGCGCCGGCTTTAACGGCACGTTCGCCGATGCGCACCAGTACATCGACGATGCACTCGCGAGAGGGGCGCTTGCTGCCGTGGCTCGCGCCGATAAAGTGCGCGATGACGCAAACCTGCAACGCTTCAAGGATCGTCTGCTGCTGGTTGACGATGTAATCGCGGCATTACAGGTTTTGGCCCATCGCGTTTATGAGAGTTGGGGGAAGCCGGTTGTAGCAATCACCGGCAGCGCCGGGAAAACAACCGCCAAGGAATTAACAGCGCACGTGTTAGGCAAAAGCGGGAAACGCGTTTTGAAAAGTGAGAAGAACTACAACAACGGTCTGGGCCTGCCGCTTTCGGTTTTGCAAATGGTGAGCGAAGGCCGCGCGCCGGCACAGTTTGATGTGGCAGTGCTTGAGATGGGAATGTCGTCACCCACCCACGAGATCCGGCGTTTGTGTGAGATCACGCCACCTGACGTGGCGGTTGAGTTGATGGTGGCGCCGGTCCATCTAGAGTACCTGGGGACGATTGAAAACATCGCGGCAGCAAAGGCAGAACTGATTGAGGGGCTAAAGCCGGAGGGAGTCGCAGTCTTGAATGCGGATGACTGCCTGGTCATGGGAATGCGCCAAAAACATTCGGGACGAACGATAACGTTCGGTATTGAAAACAATGCAGACGTTAGCGCGAAAGAGATCGACGCGGGTCAGCTGGGGATGATTAGTTTTCGTCTGCAAACGCCGCTGGGAGATTCGCCGGCAACGCTGCCGATGAGCGGCCGGCACAACCTGATGAACGCGCTGGCGGCGGCCGCCGTTGCAACCTCTTTTGGAGTTGCGCCTGAACAGATTGCCGGCGCATTGAGTAGCGCAAAGCCGCCACGCATGCGCGGCGAGGTCCTCGATTTTGCTGCCGGTTTCCGGGTGGTTGATGACTCATACAACTCCAACCCGCGTTCGCTCGTAAACATGGTGCGGACAATAAATGAAAGCGGAACTCGATCGTTGCGACGCATTGTGATTGCGGGCGAAATGCTGGAACTGGGGCCCGAAGAGGCGTCGTTGCATCGAGAAGCGGGCGGCGAAATTGCCCGGGCAAACATTGATGTCCTATGGGGAGTGCGTGGCCTTGCGGCTGAGATCGTCGCCGGCGCCCGCGACGCTGGTTTGAAAGACACGCGTTTCTTTGTTGATTCAGTTGAAGCAGCGCACGCCATCGTAGCGGAGATTAGGGAAGGCGATCTCATTTTGATAAAGGGGTCGCGCGGGGTTGCAACTGAGAAAATAGTTAGCGCTATTCGAAATCGATTTCCGGCTGTTGCGGACCAGAGAAAACCGGACAGTAGCGAAAACCAATGATCTATTACGTTCTATATGAACTCTTTTATGGTCACTTCAAGGACAAGGACTGGTACCTCGTCAAGGCGCTCAATGTTTTTCAGTACGTCACTTTTCGCACTGCCTACGCTTCGATCACCGCACTGCTGCTTTCATTGTTATTTGGCGGCAAGCTGATTCAAGGTCTACGAAGATGGAATATCGGGCAACAGATTCGCGAAGAGGGGCCACAGGGTCATATGGCCAAGCACGGCACGCCCACGATGGGAGGCGTGCTGATTATCGGCTCGGTAATAGTTTCGACGCTGCTGTGGGCACGTTTATCGAGCGTATATGTTTGGACGGTCGTGGTCGCGACCCTGTTATTCGGCGCGATTGGTTTTGCCGACGACTATTACAAGATGGCGAAGCAGCGCAGCCTGGGTTTGACGGGCAAGCAAAAACTGCTTGGGCAATTGCTGGTGGCCGTTGGCGTTTGGATCGTGCTCTTCATTCTGACCAAATATTTTGCGAGCGATTATTCGTGGAACGTTAGTATCCCGTTTCTGAAAGCGACCGCGGATCCAAACGGCAGGAGTTTTATCGGACCATACGTTTACCTGGTGCTGATCATTGTCGTGTTGCTCGGCTCGTCAAACGCCGTGAATCTGACTGATGGCCTTGATGGTCTGGCCATCAGCGTAACCTTCATCGCGATGACCGCGTTGACAGGTTTTACTTATCTCGCCAGCGATGCGCGCTGGGCACGATATCTTGAGTTAACGCACCGGCCTGAGGCAGCCGAGTTGACAGTTTTTTGCGGCGCAATGGCAGGCGCGAGCCTGGGCTTCCTTTGGTACAACGCGCCACCTGCCGAAGTCTTCATGGGGGACGTCGGCAGCCTGGCCATTGGCGGGGCGATCGGTACGGTGGCCGTGCTGACCAAACAGGAATTCATGCTGTTGATGGTGGGCGGCGTGTTTGTGATCGAAGCGTTTTCAGTCGTGTTGCAGGTTGGCGTCTTCAAGATGACCAAGCGCACCACCGGCACCGGGCGCCGGTTATTCAAGATGACGCCGTTGCACCATCACTTTGAAATGCAGGATTGGAAGGAGTCGAAGATCGTCTTTCGCTTTTTGATTCTGGCGATCCTGTTTGCGTTGTTGAGTCTGTCGACGCTGAAGCTAAGGTAGGACAGGCATTCCTGCCTGTCCATCGAAGATAAAGAGGGACAGACAGGAATATCTGTCCTACTGGGACGTAAAATTGTTTGGATGTCAACGGCAAGAAAGCTCTGGTAGTGGGAGCGGCGCGCAGTGGAATCGCCTGTGCGAAATTTTTAGCAAAGCGAGGCGCAACGGTCGCCCTCAACGACGCCAAGCCGCTGGAAAAGTGGAACGCAGAAGCGCTCGCCTTGAAAACTGAAGGGGTGGGATTGTTGCCGGGCGAGACACCCAGTTGGTTGTTGGACCAGATCGAATTAGTAATTGTCAGTCCGGGCGTGCCAACGAAGTCGATTCCTATTCGTTATGCGGAACGCGCGGGTGCTGAAGTGATCGGAGAAGTTGAGCTGGCGTCGCGATTTTTGCAGGGACGCATCGTCGCGATAACGGGCTCCAACGGCAAGACAACGACTACGACGCTCATCGGAGACTTTTTGAAAAACGCAGGAGTGCCAACGCAAGTTGGTGGAAACATCGGCACGCCACTCATTTCGCTGGTTGAGACTTCGCGCGCTGACGCTTGGACAGTTGCCGAGCTATCGAGCTTTCAGCTGGAGACGATCAAGCATTTTCGTCCATCAGTTGCTGCCGTGCTTAACGTTACGCCAAATCACATGGATCGTTACGAATCATTGACTGACTACGCCGCCGCGAAGCATCGCATTTTTATGAATCAGGAGGCGGGGGATCTGGCGATTCTGAATGCAGACGACGAGATTGTTGCGAGCTGGGCAACCGGCCTGCGCGCGCATGTAGTCAGGTTCAGCGTCAAACAGGAACTCGATGAAGGATTGTTCCTGCGGGGCAGCGAAATCATTTCGCGCACAAAAAGCGGCGAACAGGTCTTGCTGCAACGCGACGAAATGAAACTGCGCGGTCTGCACAACGTGGAGAATGTGTTGGCGGCACTGGCGGCCGGCCTGGCCTGCGGCGCGGCGCCCGGTTCGATGCGCGAAACACTGAAGAATTTTGAGCCGGTCGAGCATCGCCTCGAATTTGTTTCAGAGTTAAATGGAGTGAAGTTTTATAACGATTCGAAAGCGACCAGCGTTGATGCGACGTTGAAAGCGCTTGAAGCTTTCGCCGAGGAGCCAGGAAAGATTGTTTTGATTTTGGGTGGGCGCGGCAAAAAGGCGCCGTACCTGCCGCTAGCACCGCTGGTTCGCGACAAGACGCGCAAGTTGGTTTTAATCGGCGAAGACGCGCAGACGATCGCCGGCGAGTTGGGAGAATTTGCAGCGACAGAATTTGCGAGTGACATGGCAGAAGCAGTCACGCTTTCATTTCAGGCGGCGCAACCGGGAGACGTGGTTCTACTCGCGCCGGCGTGCGCGAGTTTTGACATGTTCGAAAGTTTCGAACATCGCGGACGGGTATTTAAAGAAGAAGTTTCGAGTTTGGAGTTTCGAGTTTCGAGTTCAGAACATAACCAGTCCCCCAAGGGTTGAAGCGAAAACCAATAACTCGAAACTCGAAACTCGAAACTCGAAACCTGAGTAGTTCATGGCAAAAAAGCTCTATCCAGATAAATGGCTGTTTGCGGCGACCGTAGGGTTGGCGCTGTTTGGCGTAGTCATGGTTTATAGCGCCTCGGCGGTTATGGCCCAACGTGAAAACGGGACTCAATATTATTACGTGATCAAGCAAAGCATCTGGACGACGATCGGTTTCATAGTGATGCTAGCCGCGATGCAGTTTGACTACAACCGGCTGCGCGATCGGCGCATCGTCTATGGATTGCTTCTATTGACGGTGGTCCTGCTGCTGGCGGTCTTCGCTTTTGACCGCGTCAACGGCGCCCATCGCTGGATCAAGTTCAAAGGCTTTCGGATTCAGCCTTCAGAACTATCAAAACTCGTGCTGGCTCTTTTTCTGGCTTATTTCCTGGAGAAGCATGCGGGAGACGAACAATCGTTCTGGCGTACTTTTGCGCCATGCGCTTTTGTTACTGGCCTGCTGGCCGTGCTGATTGTTGCGGAGCCCGACTTGGGGACGGCCATGATGTTGGCGGTCATCTTTGGCGTTCTGATTTACACCTCGGGTGCACGCCTGCTGCATTTAGGGTTGGTCGCGGTACCGGCCCTCGTTGGAGTTGCGGGTTTATTGATCTTCGTTCCCTGGCGAATGCGTCGCATGATCATGTTCCTCGATCCCTGGGCAGATCCGCAAGGCAGCGGCTTCCAGGTTGTGCAATCGTTAATCGCGATCGGTTCGGGTGGTCCAAATGGCCTGGGATTCGCGCAAGGCAAACAGAAGATGATGTTTCTGCCGTTTGCACATTCTGATTTTATTTTTGCAGTTATCGGCGAAGAACTGGGGCTAATCGGCACGCTGACCGTGTTGCTTATATTCGCACTGTTTTTGTGGCGGGGTATTCGCACTTCGCTATTAGCGCCCGATCGATTCGGTATGCTGCTGTCGTTGGGTTTGGTAACGGGAATTGTGGCCCAGGCAATGTTCAATATCAGCGTCGTGCTGTCGCTGGTGCCAACGAAAGGAATTCCGCTGCCATTCATTTCTTATGGCGGCTCGTCGCTGGTGCCGACGCTTGCGGCGGTGGGAATTCTTCTGAACATATCGCAGCACGCGACCGGTTCAGTTGATTTCGCGCAGCTAAAGTCTGCCCGCGGCGAGGTCGCACGCGGGCCGCGCAAGTTGGGCGCGGCGCCCGCAAGACGCGTGGCTTCGCGCCTTGGGTGAACGCCATGCGCGTACTGATCGCCGCCGGCGGCACAGGCGGCCACATTTATCCGGGCGTCGCCGTGGCAAAAGAAATCATGCGCCGCCATCCGGATTCTGAAGTTCAGTTTGTGGGCACGGCGCGTGGACTGGAAAACAAGTTGGTGCCCCAGGCAGGGTTTCAACTTTCGATCATTGACAGCGCAGGGTTGAAAAACGTTGGTTTCGCTGCACGTGCCCGCGGCCTTTTGGTGCTGCCAAAAAGTCTGCGACAGGCGCAATCGCTGATTAGACATTTTCAACCGGATATCGTCATCGGCGCCGGCGGGTATGTTTCGGGTCCGGTTCTTTTGGCGGCGTCGTTCCGGAAGTTGCCAACGCTGGTCATGGAATCCAACGCGCTACCGGGTTGGACCAATCGGGTGCTGGCGCGTTTTATTGACAAGGCAGCAGTTTCGTTTGAGGCCGCGCTTCTGTTCTTTCGCGGCAAGGGCGTTGTCACTGGCAACCCAGTGCGGCGCGAGTTCTTTGAGATACTGGAAAAGCAGCGCGACCCAACCCACCTTTCGATTTTGATTTTTGGTGGCTCGCAGGGCGCACACGCAATTAACGAAGCCATGGTTGCTGCGTTGCCGCTGCTCGCTGAGGTCAAAAACAAGTTGCGGGTTACGCACCAGACCGGCGAAGCAGATTACGAACAGGCCGCCTCCGGCTACGCGAGCGAGGGTTGGAGCGATCAAGTAAACGTGAGGAAGTACATCGACGACATGGTGGCAGCGTTTGCCGAAGTTGATTTGGTTATTTGCCGAGCGGGCGCGACGACAACTGCGGAATTGATTGCGGCGGGCAAGGCTTCGCTAATGATTCCGTTTCCCTTTGCAGCCGACGACCATCAAAGAAAGAACGCGGAAGCAATGGAGGCTGCCGGAGCAGCACAGATGATTTTGCAACAGGACTTGGCGCCGGAAAGATTGGCGGAGGAGATCAAGAGGCTTGCGAATGATCCGGAAAAAGTGACGGCCATGGGGCAGGCAGCTCGCAGACTATCGCGCGGCGATGCCGCGGCCCAAGTGGTTGATCTGGTTGAGGGAATGGTGGAAGGCAGAAGGCAGTAGGCAGAAGGCAGCAGACAGAAGGCAGATGTTGTCTGATCGAAAATTGCAGCGGCGGCTCAAGGCCCCTGGATGCCACGAACTGGCCCAGGCGGTGTTTTCTGCCTACTGCCCAGTGCCTACTGCCTACTGATTTTTATGTTCCGTCGTATTCAACACATTCATTTTGTCGGCATTGGCGGCATCGGTATGTCCGGTATCGCCGAGGTGCTGGTCAATCTCGGCTTTCGTGTCTCGGGCTCAGACGCGAAACGCTCTAGCGCGACGGATCGCCTGCAACAGATGGGAATCGATTTCGCTGAAGGCCACGACGGAGAAAATGTCGGCGATGCTCATGTAGTCGTTCGCTCAACCGCAGTGCGCGACGATAATCCCGAGATTATCGAAGCGCATCATCGCTCAATTCCGGTGATACCACGCGCGGAGATGCTGGCGGAACTAATGCGCCTCAAGCCGCACACCGTTGCGGTTGCCGGTTCGCACGGGAAGACTACGACTACCTCCATGGTCGCAACTGTACTTGGTCACGCAGGAATGGATCCGACGATTGTGGTGGGTGGCGTGGTCGGCGCTTTCGGATCGAATGCGCACCTGGGCACCAGCGATTTGATGGTGGTTGAAGCTGACGAAAGTGATCGCTCGTTCCTGATGCTGATCCCGACCATTGCTGTAGTCACCAATATTGATCGCGAGCACATGGACTACTACCACGACATGGATGACGTTCGCACATGTTTCACGAAATTTGTGAACAGCGTGCCTTTTTACGGCGCGTCGATTCTTTGTCTGGATGATCCAAATGTGCAGGCGATCATTCCCCACATTGAGCGCCGTCGAATTACGTACGGTTTGAGCGCACAAGCCGACATCTCCGCGCACAATATTCGTTACGACCAGAGCTTTGGTTCGATCTTCACTGTGTGGCATGGCGCTGATGTCGTCGGCGACATTACTTTGCGCGTGCCGGGCTTGCATAACGTTTACAACGCCCTGGCAGCAATCGCCGTCGGCTTTGAACTGGATGTGGCTTTTGCCCAAATCGCAGAGGCGCTGACCGGATTTACCGGGGCCGGCAGACGCTTTCAATTCAAGGGTGAGACGAATGGCGTGATGGTCGTAGACGATTACGGCCATCATCCGACGGAAGTAAAGGCGACACTGGCAGCGGCGAAGATCGGCTCTGGCGGCAGGCGCATCGTGGTGCTGTTTCAGCCGCATCGCTATAGCCGCACACACGACCTGATGGAAGAGTTCGCGCGATCTTTCAATAATGCCGACACACTTTTTATCACGGACATCTATGCGGCAAGTGAAGATCCAATTGAGGGAACTACCGCTGAGACGCTGACCGCAGCTATCAAGCGTTTTGGCCACAAAGATGTGCGTTACGTCGGTGCGCTTGAAAACGCCGCCGCCGCTTTGCGTGATTTTGTGCAGCCTGGCGATTTGGTTTTGACCCTGGGAGCTGGAACAGTTAGCCGCGTGAGCGATCAATTGCTGGAACTACTTCGCGAGCGAACCGAAGCGAAAAGCGTGTAACGCAAAAGTAAGGGTGCGATTTTTTAATTATGTCTGAAGACGACGAAAACAAACTCCGACAACGGGACAAGTTGCTGGAAGAGATTGTCTCGCGGCTCGGGGTACGCGCGGAACGTGGGCGTCGCTTTGCTGAGCTAACCAGCTTGCGCGTAGGTGGCGCAATTGATTGGGTCGTGTCGCCGGAAAATGAAGCGCAGGCCGCGGCGGTGGTCCATGCGATGGACCAGGCGGGTATCGGCTGGCGAGCGTTAGGTTCAGGCAGCAACATTCTTGCCGACGACGGCGAACATCGCTACGTGGTCTTAAGTCTTAAAGAACTAAAAGGTGAATTGGAATTTGACGGCGAGCGGGTGTCGGTGCCCGCGGGATATTCGTTGCCGCGTCTTTGCATCGATGTCTCGCGCCAGGGCCTGTCGGGAATCGAGGGCCTGGGAGGTATTCCGGGAACAGTCGGCGGCGCGCTTTGGATGAACGCGGGCGCTTACGGACACGAAATAGGAACTGTTACCGAAACTGTGCGCGTGGCGCGCGAGGGAAAAGTGGTTGAGATTCCGGGGAGTGAGGTGCAGTGGAATTACCGGCACACGTCGTTCAAGGAAGGCGAACTCCTGTTGGGAGGAACGCTGCGTTTGACACCCGACGATCCCGAAAAGATTCGCGCGCGCATGGAAGACGCAAAATCTCGACGCCTGGCAACGCAGCCACACGGCTCGCGCTCCGCTGGCTGCTTCTTCAAAAACCCACCGGCAGCCTCAGTTGGCACCGGCAAGATGATAGACGAAATGGGCATGAAGGGAGCGCGTCGCGGCAGCGCGGTAGTTTCTCCGGTGCATGCGAACTTCATCGTCACCGAAGAGGGCGCGAAAGCCGAAGATGCGCTGGCGCTTGCCGAAGAAGTACGCGAACGCGTTAAGCGTGAGCACGGTATCGAGTTGGAGTATGAAGTGGAACTCTGGCGAGCGAACGAAAACAAAGACAGCCGCACGAGCGACGTCACGGAAGAAAAGGAGCCGACATGAGAGAGCAGGTCATCGCGCAAAAAGTTGGCAACCGCTCGGGTATTAGCGGTGAACGGCGTTCCGGAGCTGTAACCCAGAAGCCCGCCAGGCGTGAGAGCGGCGGCGAGCCTCTCAGCACACGCTTGCGAGCCTTGCTTGGTTACGTTCCAGCGTTCCTGAAACTGGCGCTGGCGATCGTTATCGGGGTGATCGTTTTTGCCGGCTATCGCGCCGCCGCTTCAGCCAGTTTTTTTCAATTAAGAACTGTTGAAGTGCAGGGTACGTCGCGTTTGCAGCCGGAGGACATTCAAGCGTTGGTGAGACAGTCGGTTGACAACACTGGTGTCTGGCAAGCCGATCTCAGCGGCGTCACCGAACGCATCGAACGGCTGCCCTGGGTGAGAACAGCGATCGTTTCGCGAGTTTTGCCCGACGGCATTCGCGTGCGCATTACTGAGCGCGCACAGCGCGCGGTGACGCGAACCCCCGCGGGACGGTTTCGCTGGGTTGACGAAGACGCCGCCTTGCTTGGCGAGATGCAGCCCACGGATCAACTACCGGCGTTCTTTCTGCGCGGCCTCAACGATGAAGACTCTGAATCTGCACGAGCTGAAAATCGTGAGCGAGTCGCAAAGTTCCTGGAATTGCAACAGGCCTGGGATGATGCCGGACTGTCAGAGCGTGTCAGCGAAGTGAACCTTATGGATCTTCGTGACGTGCGCGCACAACTAGCGGGTGACAACTCGCAGATTGAAGTAAGACTGGGATCTCGCGATCAAGCCCAGCGGTTAAAGGGCGCATTGAAGGTGCTCGATTCGCACGACGATATTCCGAACCGCGTCTTGATTAGTTACATCGATATGAGTCTCGGCAATGGCAAGGCGATTGTGGGCTTGACCTCAGGCGCGCATAGAACGGCCGACGGATCTGAAGCGCCTACCGCGGCAACTGCGGCTGCTCCTTTCGAGCCAGTGAGTGACAAGAAAAAAGTCGAAAGCCCTTCAGCTGCGTCACCGCGCGCGAAGGCTAATGCTGATAACACGAGGACCGTGACGGACAAGGCGAAAAAGGATCGCAATGATCGATCTAAAAAAGCTGATAAGAAATCGGACAAGTCGCAAACTGCGGCGCGCCGCAGACAATGATCGCGAAAGTTTCCTGAAGGAGTACTGCTGAATGCCCAAGCGAACACAACACACCATCGGCCTCGACATTGGCACGAGCCGGGTGACGTGTATTGCTTGCGAACCCGGGGAGAGCGGACTACTGGAGATCGTTGGTATCGGCGAAGCGGAAGCCCGCGGACTTCGTAAAGGCGTGATTGTGAATCCGGAAGCCGCGGTCGATGCGATCAAAAGAGCGGTTGATGAAGCGGAACGGATGAGCGGAATACAAGCGGAAGAAGTGACCATCAATCTTGCCGGCTCGCACATTCTCGGATTCAACGGCCAGGCAATCGTTGCAGTGTCAGGAAGAGATCGCGAAATCACGCCCGAAGATGTGCGCCGGGCAATCGATTCAGCCTGCGCTATTCAACTGCCGGCCGGGCGCGAAATTGTCGACCGCCTGCCACAGGAATTTATCGTGGACGATCAGGATGGAATCAACGATCCGGTGGGAATGATCGGTGCGCGTCTGGCGGTCAAGGTTCACATCGTAACCAGCCCAGTTACCGCCCGGCAAAACGCTATTAATGCCGTTAATCGGGCCGGTTTAATGGTTGCGGACATGGTGCTGGAGCAACTGGCAGCAGCCGAAGCTTCATTGACTGAGGACGACAAAGAGTTTGGCGCGGCTTTGGTCGATATTGGCGCGGAAACCACTGGCTTGATTATTTACCAGCGCGGCGCGGTGCAACACACTGCCGTCTTCCCGCTCGGTGGTTCACACTTCACCAACGACATTGCTTTTGGACTGCGCACGCCTATCCCGGATGCCGAAAAGATCAAGCGCACGGTTGGATGCGCTTGCAGCACGTCGTTATCGGAGATGCAGCGCGGTGAATTGGTTGATGTTCCCTCGGTCGGCGGCCGTGCGGCGCGTCAACTTTCGCGGCAAATCCTTTGCGACATCCTGCAGCCGCGCGCCGAAGAGGTTTTGATGCACGTGGCCGACGAAATTAAAGACGCGGGCTGGGAAAGACAACTTTCGAGTGGCGTGGTTCTCACGGGCGGTGGAGCGCTCTTGAGTGGCATGGCTGAGATTGCCGAACAAGTTTTCGATGCGCCGGCGCGTGTCGGCTTTCCCGAACGTGATCGGTTTGGTGGATTGGTTGAGGATGTTCAGAGTCCAGCGTGGGCCGCAGCTACCGGTTTGGCGCTGGTGGCGAGTCGCACCCAGGCAAGCGAAGGACGAAGCGCAGTAAGCCGGCGTGGCCCTACAGGCAAGCTTACGCACTTTGTTTCAAAATTTCGTAATCGTTTCAGTAGTATTTTTTGACAAGTTGTTGTATGCTTTCGCCCCGGTCGCACAAGATATAGTCCGCTATATATCGAGGCCGATGCCACGAGCAACCCAACATAGCAGAAAAAAGCCATGGAAGCCTTCCCGCTTCGGAAGAGAGGACATAACTATGCCAACGGATGCTCGTCAACTCGATAGAGGCATTAATATTTTCATAGATGACGATCCGCCCATCGCCGGCGCGCGCATAAAAGTGATTGGTATCGGCGGGGGCGGTGGCAATGCCGTTAACCGCATGATCGAAGCGGGCATCGAGGGAATAGAGTTTCTCGTAGCCAACACGGATCTTCAGGCACTTAAACGCTCAAAGGCACCAATTAAAATCCAGCTTGGCAGCCGCCTCACCAAGGGTCTCGGCGCGGGCGCCAATCCCAACGTTGGCCGCGAAGCAGCGCTCGAAGACACCGACAAAATCATCGAAGTGCTTGAAGGCGCGGACATGGTTTTCGTAACCACCGGTCTCGGCGGCGGCACCGGCACTGGCGGGGCGCCGATTATTGCTTCACTGGCGACTGAGCTTGATGCCCTGACCGTTGCCGTCGTGACAAAGCCGTTTCACTTTGAAGGTCGCCGGCGCATGCAACAGGCCGAACACGGGCTGCGCGAGTTGCGCGAGTGCGTAGACACCGTTATCACCATTCCCAATGAGCGATTGCTGCATACCGTCGAAAGAGATTCTTCGCTGGCTGACTCTTTTGGTGTGGCCGACGATGTGTTGCGCCAGGCAGTCCAGGGTATTAGCGATCTAATCACTGTGCCCGGTTTGATCAATCTCGACTTCGCAGACGTCAAATCGATAATGCAGGGAATGGGTATGGCGCTGATGGGCGCCGGCCGAGCCCGCGGCGAGAACCGGGCGATCGAGGCAACGCAGCAGGCAATCTCTTCGCCGCTACTCGAAGAAGCGACTATCCAGGGCGCCAAAGGCGTGCTTATCAACATTACCGGCGGACCGGACCTGACACTCTATGAGGTGAATGTAGCATCCACCATTATTCGCGAGTCGGCCGATGAAGACGCCAATATTATTTTCGGCGCGGTAATCGACGAAAATCTGCGCGATGAAATGAAGATCACGGTGATTGCAACTGGCTTTGGTCAGGAAGCCGTCGCAGTGGCATCCGCAGCCGGAGTGACGGCCATGCCGGCCGCCGCGCCTCGCTTTGTGCAGCGACCCTCGGACGATCTGAACCGGCCGATGATGCAGGGGCGTTCTGATGATCTCGACGTGCCTACGTTCATCCGTAAGAAAGCAGATTAGAGAATATTTTCCGGCGATGCGCTGAGGAAGGCAGATTCTTCTAGCCTTCCTTTTTACTTTGGGGTGAGTCAGTGGTTTTGCGCTTTGCTTTTTGCGGGCGGCTTGTGTAGCATACGCTCATTCCCTGGCAGGTTTTCCATTACGGGTAAAAAGTATAGCCGCTCTCCTTGAATGGCCGCAGCCTGCGAGAGTAAGTGTGGATCAGCGCCGTCTCTGCCCGCCCATTGCGTCGCGCGATCAAACCATTAATCCGTCTTAATCTTTGGAGGTAGGAACAAGTGAATCGTAAACTTATTAGGACCACGCTAGCCGAGGTTAAAGGAAAAGCGCGCGAGATGCCTCAGCCCAGAGAGCGTTCCAATGGTTCTCAACGTGGCTCAGGCGGTGGCGAAGGCAGTCGCGAAACGGCGCATCGCCCGGTGCAGCATAATGCCCCGGTGGCAGTGAGGAAAAGAATTCCGCCACCGATGGAAACGAATGCCGAACTCTTCTACTACAAGAAGCAGATCGACGCGCATACGCCCATGGTGATCGTGTTGCTCGACGGCGAAGAAATTGAAGGCACAATCGAGTGGTATGATCGCGGCGCATTAAAGGTCAACCGCAAAGACGCGCCCAACCTCTTGCTGCTCAAGCGGAACATTAAATACATGTTCAAAGCGGACGAGCGCGTCGAACAAGTCGCCAGCTAATGATTGGCCCACGGGCCACCCGCCCCATTCTTATTGTGCTTCGGTCTCAAACCAATGAGGCAGTTTGCCAATAACTCATCGCCGAAACCTAGAAATTCCGGGTCACTACCGCGCGTCGCTATCACCATGGGCGACCCGTCGGGTATTGGCCCGGAAGTAGTCTTGAAAGCAGTTGCAGAAGAAGAGATTGCACGCTGTTGTGTCCCCATAATCATCGGCGACGCACAGTTGCTGGCGCACACCGCGCGCACGCTCGACCTACAGTCGGGCTATGACATCATCCGCAAAGGCGAGCCCATTCCCGAGCGACTGTCCGAGCCTCTTATCTATCATCTCGATAACATCAACGGTTTCATCGAGCCCGGCATTGAGTCGGGCGCGGCGGGCCGGGCAGCAGCGGGTTACATCGAATCCGCCGTTGAATTGTGTGCCGCGGGTAGCGTCGATGCGATAGCCACTGCGCCGATAAACAAGCGAGCGCTTTTTCTTGGCGGTTACAGTTTTCCCGGGCACACGGAATTTCTGGCCCACTTAACCGGCAGCGAAGAATATGCAATGGCTTTTGTTGCCGCCAACCTGCGCGTAGTTTTGATATCGACTCATGTGCCGCTGTCAGAAGCGATTAGGTTGGTGCAACGCGACCGCATGGTGCGCACGATTCGACTGACGCATCGCGAGCTTAAACGTTGGGGTATTGAACGGCCACGACTGGCGGTGGCCGCCCTGAATCCCCACGGCGCCGAAGGCGGGCTGTTTGGCGTCGAAGAGGCTTCGGAGATTATGCCGGCGATTGAGGAATGTCACGGGGTTGACGAGATGAATGTAGCCGGGCCCTTTTCGGCGGACACAGTATTTTTGCGGGCTTCACGCGGAGAGTTTGATGCCGTAATTGCTTGCTATCATGACCAGGCAATGATTCCAGTAAAATGTCTTTCCTTTGGCGAGGCGGTGAATGTTACTCTGGGATTGCCGTTCATTCGTACCTCGGTCGACCACGGCACAGCATTCGACATTGCGGGCAAGGGAATCGCCGAACACTCGAGTATGGTGGCCGCCATCAAACTGGCGGCCGAACTTTCCACTCAAGCTGGGGAAAGCAGCCGGGCAGTGGAAGTCTAAAATAAGAAATGGCAAACAAAGACTCAAAAGCTCCAACCAGAGACGATAATCTCCAACGACGGATTCTAGTAGCTGATGACGATCCCGCCATCCTGCGCCTCGTAACCGCGATTCTGGAGAAGGAAAACTTCGGCGTCGTCAGCGCGCGCGATGGACGCGAGGCCTATAAGATCCTGCAAAGTGATCAGGATTTTACTGCAGCCATCCTGGACGTCGTCATGCCGCATATCTCCGGTCCGGAGCTGGTGCGCTTCATGAAAACTGAGAAGCGTCTAATGCGCATTCCAGTGATGATGATGACCGCCGAACAGGATCCAAAACTCTCGTCCGATAGTTTCGCCGCTGGAGCAGTTGTTTTTCTGCCCAAACCTTTCACCACCGCACAACTGCACATCATGTTGCAGATGCTGATCAGCAAAGCCGGCAGTTGACCTTTCAAAATGACAATTCGCCTGGGGAAAAGTCGGACATTCGCTTTGCTTCCGCTACTCGTCTGCGGCGTGATTGCGCTTGCTGCCACAGACGCGCGCGCTAAGTTGAGTTCCAGCCAGGCGCGCAAGGCGATCACCCGAATGCCCGGATTTGAGTTGACCAGCGGAGCGGTTCGCATACGGACAATCGTCCCCGGTCCACCAGCGGAAGTCACCGCGGACGTTCGCAACGTTTTCAAATTTGAGCAGGATGAGAAGGGCCGTTGGCGCATCGCAGAAATACGAACGGCCCAGGATCGCTGGGAGGCGATTGACTTCATTGCCGCCGCCGCCCGTGCGGATCTCTCAACTAATGAATGCAATGCTCCTGATCCGCCCTTCAGGGGAGCGGCGGCTCTCGATCCAAGCGTGAAGCGCGCGCGTTGCCTGGTTGGAACGTTGACAGGGATTGAGGTTCCGTCCGACGCAGTGCGCATTCAGGAAGTCAATCCGCTTCCTTTACCGCTGGCCTCCCGAGCTTCAGCGGTTGTAGTTGCCTGGATTCGAGTAAACGCGCGGTTAGTAAACGACGGCAAAGGTTGGCAGGTCTCTGAGCTGCGCACCGGGAATCGCGATTGGGTAAAGCTGCAACCGCTGCTCGAGGCGCTCAACGAAAAGAAGCGGGCGCAGGCGCGTAGCGACATGGAAACTATGGCCCACGCACTCGAGCGGTATCGCGCGGAGCGCGGCTTTTACGTGGTTTCTGACAGCCACGCAGTTCTAATCGATCACTTAAATCCTCGTTATCTTTCCAAAATTATTCGCGTCGATCCCTGGAATCATCCTTACAAATATGACGGCCAGCGAGACCGTTTCACGCTTCATTCATCGGGCCCCGACGGTAAAGATTTGACTACTGACGATATTCAGTTGAGCGGCCCTCACGCCCGTTAGCAAACCTAACAAACTAAAGTTCTTGACTGGCAATTGGCGTGGGTGGTAGTTTCGGAATGCGGCTAAGCTATTTTCGCCGCCGCACCCAAACAGCCCAGCGCCAACTGTATTCAATTATTGACCCCGCCAGTGGCGCAATTCAGCTAAGGTTACCCAAGCTTTGTTAGCTGGCAAAAAACTCTTACTTGCCGACGATTCAATCACGATTCAAAAGGTTGTGGACCTCACCTTTGCCGACGAAGGCGTCACCGTATTAACAGTCAACAACGGCCGTGAAGCGATTGAAAAGTTAAGCGAGTTTGCGCCCGATATCGTGCTCGCCGATGTCTTCATGCCGCAGATGGGCGGTTACGAAGTTTGCGAACACATAAAACAAAATGCCCAGCTCAAGCATATTCCTGTTATGCTTTTGGTTGGCTCCTTTGAGCCGTTCGACGAAGCGGAGGCGCGCCGGGTGGGCGCGAACGACACCTTGACCAAGCCTTTTCAATCAATCCGCAATCTTATCGATAAAGTTGGCATCCTGGTCGGCGGCCGCCCGCCAGAGGAACAGGTTCCGACCGCGGAATTGCCGCACCCCCAGGAACCCGCTCCCGAACCAGAAAAACTGAGCGAAGAAGAACTGCAAATCACTACTGCCGATACGCTCCCGCTGCCCGACGATCAAGCCGACGTCCTCGCCTATTACGCGGCAAAACAGGAAGCACAAGCGGCCAGACATCTTGATATGGACGCGACCATAGAAACCAAACATCCCGATGTGCCTGCTTTACAAACGGACGATAGCGCGGCTGACGTGTTGCTGGATCTCAGCGATGTGAAACGCACCGGCGCCAATATCGCAGACGATTTTGTTCTGGATTTGGATCTCGACGAACCGGCTGAGCCTTCACCCGCTGTAGCGGCATATACGGCTCCTTCCTTCATGCGTCGCAAACGTGACAGCGATAGCGTCAGCTCAACGAGCCCGGTCGCGACCATGGACCAGATGGCTCGCACTCAGGAATTCCCGCGCTTTAGTGAACCATCGCTCGAGCGAGTCGTTGACGAACCCGAGCAGCCGGTTGCGCAGGAGATTGTTGAGCAACCCGAGCAATACTCCGAGAAAGTATCAGCGCCGGAAACCAAACCCCGGACCGCCACAGCTAACGCAGTGGGTGAATTATCGCCCGAGATGATTGACACGATCGCAAGACGAGCAGTCGAACAGCTTTCCGAAAGAGTGGTGCAGGAAATAGCCTGGGAAGTTGTGCCGCAACTTGCGGAGCTGATGATCAAACGCCAAATCGAAGAGAAGAATTCTTAACCAGGTCGGTTGGTCAAGACAGTTTAAGCAGGCGCTGCCGGAAAGGCCGCCTGCTTTTTGTTTTGATATTAGTCAGTAGTCCGTAGTCAGTTGGAATTCAGAACGCTACTACTACTGCGAGGTGGTACCGACTTCATGTCATGCCTGACTCTGTCTTACAATGCATTCTTTGCAACTAACGACCAACAACTGACTACTGACCAACCAGCAAATGGAACTTCCGAAAACTTACGATCCTAAACAAGCTGAGCAGAATCACTACGAGCGTTGGGAGCGCGAAGGTTTTTTTGCGCCCGAGATAAACCGCGACCGCCAGGCCCCAGTCTTCTCAATCGTCATTCCGCCGCCAAACGTCACCGGCTCGCTGCACATGGGTCATGCCTTGCAGCACACCATGATGGATGTGTTGATGCGCTACAAACGCATGTGCGGGTATCGCACGCTCTGGTTGCCGGGTATGGACCACGCCGGTATTTCCACGCAAATGGTGGTAACGCGCGAACTGAAAAAAGAGGGACTGTCGCGGCAAGATATTGGCCGCGAGAAATTTGTCGAGCGAGTTTGGAAATGGAAACAGGAATCCGGTGGCCAAATTACAAAGCAGATGCGGCGCGAGGGAGCGTCGGTCGATTGGTCGCGCGAAAAGTTTACGATGGATGCGGACCTTAACCTGGCGGTGCGTGAAGTGTTCGTTCGTCTCTACGACGAGGGGATGATCTACCGCGGCAATCGCATTGTTAACTGGTGCCCCAACGATCAGACAGTGTTGTCTGATCTGGAAGTGGAAAAGGTTTCCCAAAACGGCAAGCTCTATTACCTGCGTTATCCGCTGAAGTCTGGAAAGGGACAAATCACCGTTGCCACGACGCGGCCGGAGACGATGCTTGGCGATACTGCGGTGGCCGTGAATCCGGAAGACGAGCGCTACCGGCACTTAGTAGGTGAAACTTTATTGTTGCCGCTCACCACTCGCGAGATTCCTGTCATCGCAGATGAATTTGTCGAAGCTGAGTTCGGCACCGGGGCAGTAAAGGTAACGCCGGCGCATGACGCCAACGACTATGAGATGGGCCAGCGGCATTCTTTGCCGCAGATCGTGGTCATTGACAGTCAGGCAAAGATGACCGAAGCCGCCGGCGAAGAGTTTGCCGGTTTGGATCGTTACAAAGCGCGCGCTTTGGTTATCGAGAAGTTTGAAGAACTGGGATTGCTTGAGAAAGTGGACGAATATGAGTTCGCAATCTCGAAGTGCGAACGCTGCAAGACGGTCATTGAGCCGTTGATCTCGACGCAGTGGTTCCTCCGGATGGACAAGCTGCGCGACCGCGCGCTCGAAGCGTTGCAGCAGGAAAAGTTGCCGCAGTTCTTCCCTGAAGTTCCTTACGAAAAAATTTATTCAACCTGGCTTGAAAACCTACGCGACTGGACCATCTCGCGTCAGCTTTGGTGGGGACACCAGATTCCCGCATGGTACCTGGCCGACGGCACAGTCGTGGTCGCGCGTTCCGAAAAGGAAGCACGCAAAAAAGCGGGCACGGATGAACTAACGCAGGACCCGGATGTGCTCGACACCTGGTTTTCATCCCAGCTTTGGCCTTTCTCAACCATGGGCTGGCCGGAAGAGACGACAGATCTGGCGACGTTTTATCCAACCTCAGTGCTGGTGACCGCACGCGACATCATCTTTCTTTGGGTATCGCGCATGATGATGATGGGTTTGAAGTTTATGGACGCTGAGCCGTTTAGGGACGTCTTCGTCACCGGCACGATCCTGGACGCCCACGGCCAGCGAATGTCGAAAACGAAAATGAATGGCGTCGATCCGTTGGAAGTTTTCGACAAGTACGGCGTAGACGCCACCCGTCTGAAACTTGCTTCAGTTGGCAGCACCGACGTTCGCTGGAGCGAGAAGCAAGTCGAAAGCTATCGCAACTTTGCCAATAAGATTTGGAACGCCGCGCGGTTTTGTTTGCTCAACTCGGAAGGCGCAACGATTGATCCCAACGCATTAAATGTTAGTTCCGCTTCAGCGCTGCACGATCGCTGGATAGTTTCGCGACTGAACAAGACCTCTCGTGACGTGCGTAAAGCGCTGGCTCGTTATGAATTTCATGAGGCGGTGCAAACTCTTTATCACTTCTTTTGGGATGATTTTTGCGATTGGTACATTGAGTTAACAAAGAGCGACATCACGTCGGAGGAAGCAACGCCGAATCGCACTGAAGCGCGCACGCGTATGCTGACAGTTTTGGAACAAGCGCTGCGCTTGTTGCATCCGTTCATGCCTTATATCACGGAGGAGCTTTGGCAAACCCTGCCCGGCGCGCATGTCGAATTGCTGCATCCGGCCTACGCGGGTGCCGCACCATCAATCATGCTGGCTGCCTATCCCGAGGGGAAGGCCGAAATGATTGATGAGAATGCCGAATGGGAAATGCAGGCGATAATCGATCTCATCACGCGGGTGCGAAACATTCGTTCGGAAATGAACATCAAACCGGGGGAACGAGTGACGCTGTTGATCGGTGCGCCGGATGAAAAACTGCGCGCGGTATTCACCGCGAACACAGCGCAGATCAGCAGGCTGGTGCGGGCCGCGGAAGTTTCGATTGCCGAAACTTTGGCAGCCCCACGCGCTTCTGCCCGTGCTGTTTTGATTGGCGGCGCGGAAGTGGCAGTTCCGCTCGAAGGCTTAATCGATTTCGAACAGGAACGCCAACGTCTCGGAAAAGAAAAAGAAAAGCTGTCTGCTGAGTCGGCAAAGCTTGAAGCGCAACTTACCAATCCGCAGTTTGCTGAGCGGGCGCCAGCTGAAAAAGTGGAAGAAGTGCGCGCGCGCATTGCCGACATCGCTCAGCGCAACTCACAACTTGATCAGAGTATTGCGAACCTGGGGTAAAGACGTTGTTAGTGACGTGATGGGTTGCGGCTTGCCGCCGCACAGTGCGGAATGCCTATGGCTTTCCGCTGAGTTCCCCTTTATAACTCTTCCTGAGGCTCAGCCTCAGGAAAATAGGCGAGAGATCGCTTCCGGAAAGGCCAAGCCTTTCCGAACTGGGCGGTCACATGCCGCAATCGGCATCGGTCAGGTTCTGAACAATCAAATACTTTTTGTGCAAAATCGTTGCCGGGCCTGATTAACACAAATTCGGCGTAAACCAACAGTTCCCGTTATAACTGCCGAACGCGGCGAGATTGAGGAACAAGCAGTAATCACAGTCGTTTAACTCTTAAAGCGGTGGCGCGCGCTTGAAGGGCTCCCGCCACCGGCGTATCTTTTAGGAGAAACCTTGCCGCAGTTGAGGATGTAAAAATGAAGAGTCGATCATTTCGCTACGTCGCATTCTTATTGGCCATTTTAGTTGGCCTCAGTCTTTGTTCAATTGAAGCCGACGCGCAGCGCCGCCGGAAAAGGCGCGTGCGCCGCGCGCCGCGACCGGTAGTTACGAATCCGGCCATCGCAGCCCCAGGCAGCGAGCAGGACAGTTCGGAAAGAATCATTAGCACCGCCGATGAAAATGGGAATCCCACGGAGACGACTGAAGAAGGCACGCAGCCAAAGAGAGGCACCTCCAGGAGCGGCAGCGCAAGCATGCAGCAAACGATTGACGCGCTCTCGAACCAAGTCAACCGTCTTAACGACAAGTTAAGCCGGATACAGGAGAACGACCGCTCGCTGCTCGACATGGAGCGGCTGACGCGCGCCGAACAACGTGCAGAGAGTGTACGCGCACAGATGCTTGACACTGAGAGCAAGCTGGCGGATTTACACGCGCGCTTGGATCAGGTTGATTATTCGTTAAAGCCGGAAAACATCGAACGCTCGATGGCTGGGTACGGCACAGTGCGTCCGGAGGAAGCTCGCGATTCCCGGCGCCGCCAATTGGAAAATGAGAAGGCGCGGCTGCAGGCGCAAATCACATTGCTGGAGAATAGCCGCACGCGTTTGCAAGCTTCGCTGACGACTGCGGAAGCAGAAGTAGACTTGCTGCGGCGACGCCTGGACCAGCAACAGATAAACAATGCTTCGCGCGCCGAACCATCACCCACACCCGACAAACCTTAGTTTCGTTTTGGACCATGGGCACACTGCCACAGGCCGACCTATATCGCCGTATCGATGAAGCGAACAGCCGGGGCGAACGCGTAGTCGTAGCCACTGTAGCGCGCACGCGTGGCTCAACACCGCAGCAGCGTGGCGCGAAGATGCTTTTCTTTGAAGGCGGCGAAGCTGCAGGCACAGTTGGCGGCGGGTGCGTGGAAGCGGAAGTTTGGGCCGAAGCGCGTGAGGCGCTGCGCTCAGGAACGTCGGCTTTGCATCACTTTTCGCTAACCGCTGAAGAGGCCAGCGAAGAAGGCATGGTCTGTGGCGGGACCATGGATATCTTTCTCGATGTTTGGGAACCGTCTTAAGTCTTAGGTCTTTGGTCTTGGGTCTTTGCTAGCCAAGCCGCAGACGAAAAAGCAAAGACCAAAGACCAAAGACCAAAAACCAAGATCAAGGCCCTTAATAAACAATGAACCCTTCCCCAACAGACTGGCCGCGCATTTCCAGCGCCGTCTATTACGAAGACGCGCCGGCCGCGATCGGCTGGTTGTCCCGCGCGTTCGGTTTCGAAGTGCGCGTAAAAATCGAGGGTGAAGATGGCAGCATCGAGCATTCTCAATTGACGTATGGCGAAGGGCTGATAATGGTCGGGCACGCCGGCCTCGCTCACAAACCTCCGTTTCGCAAATCGCCACGTTCCCTTGAGGGGGCTAATACACAAAGCGTGATGGTCTTTGTTGACGACGTCGACGCGCATTGCGCACAGGCGCGCGAGGCCGGCGCCAAGATCATTTCCGAGCCGACGACCACCGACTATGGCGAAGAGTGGTGGACCGATCGCGGCTATGAATGCGAAGACCTCGAAGGCCATCACTGGTGGTTCGTTCAGCGGTTGCGCGATCCGAAGCCAAAGGCGTTTTGAACTTCTCTGTGCGTCCTCTGCGTTCTTTGATGTGTCTCGGTGGTTAATAACGGCAAAGGCTCACCACAGAGACAAAAAGAACGCAAAGTTTTCACAGAGTAACCAAAACCGAAGTAATCAGATGCCAGAGTCTTTCATCGAAAACTACAAAGCCAAACACAGGCATCCGTTGAATAAGCTCTCGCACAGCATTGGCATTCCGCTGATCGTCATCTCACTGCCACTATTTTGCCTCAGTTGGCGCTGGGCCCTGGCGTTGTTCATTCTTGGCTGGGCCTTTCAGTTCCTTGGTCACTTAATTGAAGGAAACCAGCCCGCCTTCTTCCGCAACCCGCTTTACCTGCTGGTCGGTCCCTGGTGGTTGCTGCGCCGCGCATTCGGCTCTCTCAATTCGCAAAAGCCACCCGCATCGAAATAGAATCCTTCTCGCATGAAGGATGTAACCGGCAACACCCAATCCCTTTCGGCTTTATTGCATCGCTTGCTTCAGGACGGCTCGCTGGCGATTGTCGTCACCTTAATCGCAGCGCCACGAAATGTCGGAGCAAAGATGGTCGTCGAAGTGAAGGGAATCCATCACGGCAGCTTCGACGACGCGGGCTTAGACGAAGCGGTTATTAAGCAGGCCAGTGTCTTTCTCGCTTCGAAGGAAGAGACCCGCACTTTTTGCGGCAGGGAATTCGCGCCCAAGTTGGTTGAGTTCAACGAAGCGCAGTTTCTTTTTGAACTAATCCAGCCGGAGCAGCGCTTGGTTATTTGTGGCGCGGGTCATGTCGGCGCGGCACTGGCCCGGCTTGCGGTTCTGCTCGGTTATCGAGCGACTTTGATTGACGATCGCAAGGAATTTCTGCGGCAGGAGGATTTTTCGGAGGCGAACATTGAGCTGGTGCTCGCTGAAAGTTGGGCCGAAGCAGTGATTTCAGTGGTGGGGAATGGACGTGGTGTTTCGGTCTGCATCGTAACGCGCGGGCATAGCGAGGATGAACAATGCCTGCGCGCTGTCCTCACATCCAGCAGTCCGGATTACGTTGGCTTGATTGGCAGCAAGCGCCGCACGCGGATTGTACTTGAGCGCTTGCGCGAATCAGGCGCCGGTTCTGAACAACTGAAGAAAGTACACGCGCCTATTGGTCTCGACATCGGCGCAGTCACACCCGAAGAAGTGGCGCTGGCAATCATTGCGGAGATAGTTGCTGTGCGCCGTGGCGGCAGTGGAGGGCCGTTGGGAATTAAGGAAACTAGCCGCATATGAGCGCAGATTGACGCCGGGGCGCCGATCATCGCTCACGGCGTATAGGACACGCTGGGTTTATTGCTCATCTTCTCGGACAAATATCAGGGACAGTAAGTTTAGGCGCAAGGCGCCAGCGCCGCAGCCGACGCTCGCCGGTCAGGTGAGACAACCGGAAAGAATTCCATGACGGAAGTAATCTCGAAAACAGAATCCAGGCGCGCGATTGCCAACACCATGCCTACCCCTTTGGTTACATTCATAAGTGCGAAGCGAATTCCTTTTGCCAGCGCCTGCTCACGCAGCTCCAACATCACGCCCAAACCGCCGGCATCGACTGTGCTCACCTGCGCGAAGTCGAGGATCGCTGATGTGGTTCCTGACAGGTCAGACACCGCCGCGCGCAAATTCTCAGTTTCACCCGTGACAATTTGCCCTTGCAGGGACAGGATAGCGACCGTCCCCAGTTGTTTGGTTTGAACTTTCAACATAACTAACCTCCCTACCTTTGCCTGGACCGCGTATGCGCACGCCTTTCAATGAAATTGCGCGTTATTAATGGGGAGTGTACCTCAAGCTGATCCAACATTTTCTTGCTGCTTCGCTACGACTTTTCGGACTCGCTGCTGACCTCTGACTTCTGGCCTCTGCTTTCTGAATACCCGATACCCGATACCTGACACTCGGCACCTGCTACCTGACTTATAGAGATAACACCGCCGACCGGGATTTCTGTTGCACTTTTTCTCAAAAAATTTTCATGACGGACCGGTTGGAGGAATGCCGGCAACTGCTGGGCGGCGAAAACTTCTTGCGTCGCGTTAGCGACGCCATGAATTTAGCCCGGTCTTTCAAGGCCGGGATCAGGGATCCTCGAAAACTCCTCAGTCGCGTAGCGACGGTTGAATAGGCCGCTCAATCGTCGCTGACGCGACAAGAAGCATTGAATCTCTTTCCCGCCGTTGAAACGCCGGGCTAAATTCGTGTGGACGCTACGCGTCCATGTGACCGCCATGTGTTTGGGCCGCCGTAACACAAACATTTCCTCGGTGGTTTCCTGGCGTTAGTTCGGCAACACAATCCAAGAAATCAAAAATACTTGCCTCGAAACTGACCTCTGACCTCCGACCTCTGATTCCCCACCTTCGGCATCATTTCTTGATATCCTCCGTCTAAACTGCATTTCTGAATTCTAAAATTGAATACTGGCTCGCGATTCGCCCTACTTTAAATGACCACGCAGATTGTTATTGTCCTCGGCTTGTTATTTATCGCGCTCGTCCTCTTCGCCATTGAGCGTATTCCAATCGAGATCGTGTCGATCGTTCTCGTGATGGCCATGGTGATCACCAACACGCTCACGGTGACCGAGGCGTTTGCCGGTTTTGGCAATGACATAGTTATCACCATCGCCGGGCTCTTTATCCTGACGGGCGGTTTGGCCAAGACCGGGGTTGTCGACGTGGTAGGGAGACGTTTACATCGTGTCGCCGGTGATAGTGAGTTCCGCATTACCGCCCTGATCATGGTGGCGGCAGCGCTGTCCGCGGCTGTCATGAAAAACACAACCACGACGGCGATGTTTTTGCCGGTCGTTTTGGGAATCGCCGCGCGTCGCAATATAAGTCCCTCCAAAGTGCTGATCCCGCTTGCGTTCGGCGCTATTCTCGGCGGCACGTGCACGCTGATAGGAACATCCACCAACCTCGCCGTGAGCGGCGCATTGCCGCGCTATGGCATGCAGCCGTTTACAATGTTTGAGCTCACCAAAGTTGGTGTGCCAATTGTCGGCGTCGGGATGATCTACATGTTGCTGGTGGGTCTTCGCCTTTTGCCGCGACGTGAATCGGCGAAGTCACTCACCGAGCAATACCACGTGCGCCAGTACATGACGGAAGTAATCGTGTTAGACGACTCACCGCTGATTGGCAAAACGCTCGCCGAAGCCCGTATCAGCGACGAACTGGATCTGACCGTGCTGGGGATTCTGCGCGGCGCCAAACAATACCGGGTGGCGCCCCACTCGCACGAAGAAATTAAGGCGGACGATCTGCTGCTGGTCCAGGGACGGGTGGAGGATATTCTCAGGGTAAAAAGCGAAGCGGGAATTGAAATCAAGGCCGATTTTACTTTGAGTGATGCGCACCTGGAAGGAAC
>JBPCLZ010000120.1:0-14510 GCA_051002775.1 Pyrinomonadaceae bacterium
AACAAGTTCACCTCGACGATCCCACCGGAAGGATTCGCATTTACCAGGGAATGCAGCAGGACACTCAGCTGCTGGATCGCATTGCCAGGGAAAATGCCCCGGACGGTTTCGACGTGATCATCGACGACTGTTCCCACATTGGCGAACTCACTCGTATAAGTTTTTGGCATTTGTTCGACAATCACCTGAAGCCGGGCGGGCTCTACGTTATTGAAGATTGGAGCACCGGCTACTGGCGCCAGTGGTTTGACGGAGTCTCATATGACTATCAACCGAACCTCAACTTTAGAAAGACGTCTTTCAGGCTCAGGTCGGCAATCTCGCGCTTACAGAAAAGTAGGATTGCCGAGCGAGTGGCCCCGCTGGGCAAGCTTTTGGAACTGGCTAAGCGTGCCTTCAATCGCCGCCAGTTTCACAGCCATGACTATGGACTGGTTGGTTTCATCAAGGAGCTGGTAGATGAATGCGGGATGGCGGATATTACTCGCGCAGACCGAGGTAAGCCTCCCTATCGTCCTTCAAAATTCAAGGAGATGAAGATCGCGCCCGGCCAGGTGTTTATCGTAAAGCAGTGAATAGTTAGATAGCGGGACACCGATTTAGCTAATGAGTTCTTCGCCAATTCCATTGCCAAAAAAGATCAGAAAGCGACTAGGTGACACTCGTCGTCGCCTGCGAGCCCGCCCGGCTCGCACTCTAAAACAGAAGCGGGAGTTGCTCGCTGACTCATCGCTTACGGCGCTTGAGCGCGAATTGTTGCTCAAGACCGAATCGCTGATTTCGCCCGCTGATGGGATGTACAAAGGTGATGGCGATCACTATTTCCGCGTTGGATTGTCGGCGATCAAGTGCATTGATGCAGCGCTTACAGCCGCCGGGATTCAGCAGCCCAAAGAGATTTTAGATCTTCCATGCGGACACGGCCGAGTCTTGAGATTTCTGATCCATCGCTTTCCGGAAGCTGCCATCACTGCCTGCGATTTGGAAACTGACGGCGTGGACTTCTGCACCGAAACGTTTTCCGTTGGTAGCGTCTATTCCAGGCCGGACTTATCTGCGTTGTCGTTGGCGAATCAATTTGATCTGATATGGTGCGGATCGTTAGTCACGCATCTTGACGAACCACGAATTGCGGCTCTGATGCAGTTTTGTCAGCGCCATCTTGTGCCGGGCGGACTGCTTGTCTTTACGGCAGCGGGAGAACGGGTAGTTGAGTGGATGTTGAGCGGCGAGTTTGATTACGGGATTGCGAAGGCAGCAATACCGCGCATCACTTCTCAATATCGCGACGGGGGTTACGCCTATACCGATTACCCATATATGCCGGATTATGGAATCTCACTGACTTCGCCGGAATGGATTCGCAGCAGCATTGAACAGGTTAGAGAATTGCGGGAAGTTTATTTCGCTGCGCACGGCTGGGACAATCACCAGGACGTCTATGGGTTTGTGAAGAGTGAGTAAGTGAGGGTGACCGGATTCAAGTCCCGACGCTCTACCTTGAGACTTCATCTTTCCGTCTTAAGCTAATCGATCAAATTTCAACTGAACCGTAACGTTCGTGCGCTTGTTTTCGCCGCTGTGCGCGCCGTGATCTTATCAAGCTGCTGGGAGTAAGTAGACCTGCCACCATGCGCGTTAGCTCGCCGGCTGATGCCGCTGCGCGCCAACTGCCGCGGGCCAGTTCCAAAGCGCGGCTCTTTTGTCCCTGTCGCATGAATTCCTGGGCGCTGCGAAAGGTCGCAAGCAGCTTGTAGTTTTTCAGTTCCTTTTCGCTCAAATTCAATGATTGCGCGGCGCGCTGTTGTGCCGCCAGTTTTTCCTGAAACATCGTCGACAGGTTTGAACTGGCATTGGCGGCATGCTGCCGCCAAGCCGACAGAATGCGCGGATCAAACGCAAAATCCCCATCCACGCTCAGGCGCAAATACAGTTCATAATCTTCCAACACCGAACCTTCGTTCCAACCGTAACGCGCTACCGCGCTACGACGGTACGCCACCGACGGACTAAGAGGCGCGAGTGTCGCCAGCAACATTCGTCGCACGTCGCCGTTCATGTATGCGGCCCAGTCCGTCGTGCAGTCAATGATTCTTTCGGCGTCGTCGATTGAATAAGCATGACCGTAAGCGAGCACTGCGTTGGGGCGGGCCGCGAGCGTTTCAATCCGCGTGGCTAAAAACTGCGGCAGCCATATATCGTCCGATCCAAGATAGGCAAAATATTCACCGCGGCTGCGCCCTAAGCCTTCGTTAAGAGTTGCCGCCAGTCCGCGATTTGGGCGCGCCACAAAGTCGCAGGCAAAAGTACAATCTTTTAGTGTACGCTCAATGATACGAACAGAATCGTCATTCGAGCCATCATCAATAACCAGCAGTTCGAGCGGCTGAATCGACTGCTTCATAATGGACCGCAGACACTTCTCGACAAACCGCGCATGGTTGTACGAAGGCACGACAACTGAAACTGATAGGTTGGAAGACCGGGTTCGCGGGATGTTAGGTGGCGCTGACATCAGGTTCTATATTATATGAACCGTCTGAGTTTCCCATGAAAGTAATGCACATCCTCGATTCGTTGAATCGCGGCGGCGCCGAGATGCTGGCGCTGGACGTTTGCCGCAACGCGCGCGCGCATAACCTTGACTTGACGTTTGTGGCCATGGGCGGTGGCGATCTGGAAGCTGATTTTCGCGGCTCAGGAGCCGTCTTTCATCGACTGCAACGCCGCCTGCCGGTCGATTTGCGCCTGGCGATGCGCCTGGGAAGAATCATAAAAGATCGTGGCATCGAAGTAGTGCATACTCATCAGGCCGTCGAATCGCTACACGCTTATTTGGCAACGCGCGGTACAGAAGTGAAGCGCGTAATGACCTTTCACCTGTGCACTGCCGACACGAAAAATCGGGTGGCCCTGAGATTTGTTACGCCGCGGCTGAGCGCCGGTATTGCGGTCAGTAACGATCTTTTGAAATGCCTGGACGAAGCCGGACTCGAAACAGCGGGCAAGTTTCACGTGATTCCCAACGGCGTCGATGCCACGCGTCTGCAGCTTGGCAGTCGAGGTCTGCGATCAGAACTTGGATTAAGCGAAAGCGACCTGCTGCTTGGCATGATTGGAAATTTCTATGCGGATGGCCGCAAGGACCAGCGGACGATTTGCCTCGCCTTGCCAAAGTTTTTTCAAAGTGTTCCCCATGCTCACTTCGTTTTCGCCGGCGGAACTTCCAAGGATTCAACTGACCTGCAGAAAGAGTGTCTGAATATTTGCCGTCAGCAGAATATTCTGGACCGCGTGCACTTTCTCGGGAAACGTTCGGATATCGCAAACATCCTGCACTCGGTGGACGTGTACGTGCATTCGTCGGTTAACGAGTCGCAGGGCATTGCGGTGGTGGAAGCGATGCTGGTGGGATTGCCGGTTATTGTTTCCGACATTGGCGCGCTTCTGGAAGTCACCAATAATGGCGACTGCGCAGTGGTCTTTCACACGGGCGATGCAGAACATCTCGCCGATCAACTGATCACCTTAGCGCAGCATGAAGCTTTGCGAGCGAGTATCGCCGGCAAGGGTAAAACTTTCGCTACACGCTGCTTTGGTATTGATGCTCATATCAAGAATTTGCTTGCGTTGTACCAGAACATCTCCCGCAGTTGACGCATAATCTTGACCGTCTCAACTACAAACAATCTGTGCCTATTGATGGGAATGCCCGATCCGGAATCACTCGGCGGACCAGCTGCGTGTGAGCCGCCGTTTGTCGCTGAACTGCGAAAGCAAGGCGCTCTGGTTGAAGAAGAAACCTACGTATATGGAGACAAACTTTCCCGTACTTCATCCGCGCGCCGCGTAAACAGAGTGCTGGCCGCTGCGTTTCGCCTCAGAAGTAGATTGCGAAGCGGACACTATGATCTGCTTCACTTGAATAGTTCTTTCGACGGCCGCGCCCTACTCCGCGACGTTGTTACACTTTCGATCATCGGCCGTCGCACGAAAGTTTTTATCAAGTTTCATGGCTCCGACGCCGACCTGCTGAAAACGCAACACTCGATGATGAAACGTTTTGTGGGCCGGCTTTTAACCCGGGTTGACGGCATCGGCTTGCTTTCAACTGAGGAGAAGCAAAACTTTATCGATGCCGGCTGGCCGGCTGAAAAACTCTTTGTCGTTAAAAATGTTGTGCAGCGCGAGTTTCCTGCAAGCGACGAAAAGTTCAATGCGCGAAACGGTGTCAGCGACAATTTTCCCACCCTGCTTTTCATCGGACGCTTCATCCCTGCGAAAGGCTTGCTTGATGTAATAAAGGCCTGCGGCCTGTTGCGCGATAAGGGATTGGAGTTCCTTCTGTTATGTGTTGGAGATGGACCAGCGCGCGTCGAGGCCGAAATAAAAGTGAAATCTCTTTCCCTTGAAGATCGCGTGCGTTTTACAGGTTTAGTTCCCGAGCAAGCGACAGCCGAGTTTTATGCTAACAGCTCGCTGCTGGTTTTCCCGACCTCTCACTACGAAGGTTTTCCGATGACAGTTTTTTACGCCGCGGCCGCCGGCATGCCAATAATCACAACGCGGATTCGCGGGGCTGCTGACTATTTGCAGGAGCCTGATAATTGTCTTTGGGTAGAACCGCAGAATTCGACAATGCTCGCCGAGAAGATCGCGCTCCTGCTCAACAATCCACTGGAACGATTGCGGATGGGCGAAGCCAACCGGCAGTTGGCGAGGGAATTCAGCGCCGAGCTGGTCTCCCGGGAGTATTTGAACGCTTATGGTGAAGTAATTGAACGCGGTAAGGAGTGCCAACGCTCACGCGCTGCGTCTTAAAAACCTTCGTCTCAATGCGCTGACGAGTGCGCCGAACCCGACGGCAGCGAAGATGAATAGGAAGTAGTGCATGGAAAGAATGTAGCGAAACTCGGTCCACAACGCTGACTGCACGCACATGTAATAAATGGGGACCACACCGAGCAACGCAAGTTCAACCCAGCGGCGGCGACGCGCCAATGCGATTACACCAACCAAAGTAAAGGGCAGCATAACCGCGGTAATAAAAGACTTCTGCACGAGGCTTAATAACTGCCGCGGGTAACGCGTCCACGTTTGCGAAGCAGGACCTAAGGCGAAAGCCTTCATTGGACCCAGCTCCAGGGCAAGGGGGCCTGACTCAGTTCTCAACCTGATATTAACGCTTGTTGTATTTCCGCTTACGAATGGGACTTCAAGGATTCGCTCGGGCTGATCTTTTTCTTCGAGGTCCATCCAGTTTACCGGGTGCCGCGCCGGCGACAGGGCGAGCGTGTTTTGTTGCGCATCCAGAACCTCGACACCCACGCTGCCGTGTTCAACTTTCACCGGAACCAGGAGCAAATAATCAGTGTTTGAGCTAACAGCAGGAGATGCGAAGGTAACGAATCCGCGCCCCGCGTCTTCCATGCGCACATTTCGATCGGCAGTGCCTACCGAAAGCTTGGCAGCGGAATGCCGCGAAATATTTGCCTCATCAGAAGAGGGCATAACGGTCCATGAAGGTGCGGCGCCTTCTTTGATATCCAACGAATGCGTCACGGCGGGTTGTGCCCTTACTAACTCAACCCGAGTGAGTCGCAACATTGACAGGCCGCGATGGGCCATCACGCGCGAGAACCAGAAAGGCTGAGCGGTAATTACAGCCAGCCCTCGTTTGATGCGATAGCGCTCACGCATCACGCCATCTACGCCAAAACGGTTGGAGAGGTAGTCAGGCCGTTGAAAAGTTTCCGCTTCCCATTTGGAAACAAGATAGTCGTTATCCGGTAGTCCAAAGCGTTTCTCGCGATCGTAAACCCCGATGCCTTCGACGAGTGTAATGCCCGCGCTAAGCGACAGCGGAACTAAAGAGCAAAAGAAGATGGCGTTGCGAATAGTTACCGGTACCACCAATAACAGAAAGCCGCTCAATAACGTTGCGGCAAAACGGACTCGTACTCCGCGTTGAAATAAGAGCGGAAATAGCGCGCAAACAAAGAGCGGCAATAGCAGCGTGTTTGATCTGAACCAACACGAAACACCAATCATAAAACCCGCTGCGAATATGGTAAGCAACCGCGGGTGCTTGTATGCCCCTATCAGAAGGTAAACAGCCAGCAGCAACGGCGGCGCAGCAAGCGGATCGGGCAGGAGCGCGACTGAGTGATAAGCCAATTGTGGTGAAAGTGCGACCAGGAACCCCGACAAAGTCGCAATCGCAAAGGAAAACAATTCGTAAGCAATGAAAAAAACCAGCAGGGCTGCGCAACCATCACCGACTATGTGCAGCAGTCTGAGCGCGGAATCAGACTCGCCAAAAACCTTGTAGACAACTGCCATCAACAACGGATAACCCGGTGGATGCTTGATAACGTTTGCATCGCTGGGCGGACTGGGCCCACGCACAAATCCCTTCAGATCCCCGTTAACCAAGTCCAGGGCGTGGGCCTTGTATTCGCCCGTCATGCCGTGGAAAGGCGGAATCGGGTTATCCTGCCAGTGGAAACCGCGGACCACGAGCGCAACCAAGAATATAACGACGCAGATTAGCGTCGTTCGCACTAAAGATGAGTGCCTGACTGTCATCGTTGTAGAGACGTCGCTGTCATTCGCGAAGCCACTGATTGCCGTTCATATTTTGTTTACAGTAATCTCCCAGCGGCTTTATCAAACTTTTTAGGTCGACAATGTAACGCGAGAAAAATACTGCTGAGATTTGATCATGAAGGTTAAAGAAGTCAACGATCCCGAACGAGTTGACTATCACGATGTAGAGCTGCCAACTCGAGCCGGCCAACGCGACGGGGCCGCACGACGTTACCGGGCTGAACGTGTAGCTCATTGGGACGCCGTTGCCAGATGGATGGAAAGTCGCGGCGGTTTAGGCGGCGCATATCAGCGCCGGCTCGCGGAGATCTACAAATTCTTCGTGCCCGCCGGCAGTCGAGTATTGGAACTTGGCTGTGCGCGCGGCGATCTGCTTGCTGCTCTTCGCCCCTCACGCGGCGTCGGTATTGATTTTTCAGCTGAGATGATTAAACGCGCACGCGAACGCCATCCGGATTTGTACTTTGTCGAGATGGATGCTCACGCTCTTAAACTTCATGAAAGCTTCGACTTCATCATTCTCTCCGATCTCGTCAACGATGTGTGGGACGCGCAACAGATTTTCGAGCAGATTCGCCGGCTGGTCACACCACAAACACGAGTCATACTTAACTTTTACAATCGTCTTTGGGAACTACCGTTGTCCGCGGCCAGAAGACTCGGTCTGGCGCGTCCGAATCTGAATCAAAACTGGTTTACGGTTGAAGACATTGCCGGTCTGCTCGAACTGGCGGATTTCGAAGTCATAAGACATCGTGCCGAAATCCTGCTTCCTTTTCCTTTGCCTCCGCTTTCAACCATCTCGGATCGTTATCTGGCGAAGCTTTGGCCCTTTAGTCTGGCGGCACTAACCCACTTTGTCGTGGCCCGTCCGGCTCGATTCATACCTGCGGAAAACAAGCCAAGCGTTTCGGTAGTTATAGCTGCACGCAACGAGGCGGGAAACATCCGGGCCATCTTCGAGCGAGTACCGGAGTTAGGACGGAGCACTGAATTGGTGTTTGTCGAAGGGGGTTCGAGCGACGACACCTTTGAAGTAATCGAGCGAGGGATAGCGGAAAACCCGGCCCGGCGCTGCCAACTATTAAAGCAAACCGGTAAGGGAAAAGGAGACGCAGTCAGGCGAGGTTTTCAGCACGCCAATGGCGACTTGCTAATCATTCTTGATGCTGATTTGACTGTCCCACCGGAAGATTTGCCGCGCTTTGTAGCTGCTCTTACGTCAGGGAAAACAGATTTTGCGAACGGCTCGCGACTGGTCTATCCGATGGAACAGGACGCCATGCGCTTTTTCAATCTGCTCGGCAACAAGTGGTTTAGTCTGGCGTTTTCGTGGTTGCTCGGCCAACCCATTAAAGATACGCTCTGTGGAACCAAGGCGTTGTGGCGCGCTGACTATGAAGCTATAGCGGCGAACCGATCCTATTTTGGCGACTTTGATCCGTTTGGAGATTTCGACCTGCTCTTTGGCGCGTCAAAGCTGAGTATGAAAATAGTCGACGTGCCTGTCCGCTACCGCGATCGCATCTATGGCGAGACAAACATCCAGCGCTGGCGGCATGGTTGGCTGCTGATGCGGATGGTGATGTTCGCGGCGCGCCGGATCAAATTCATCTAGCATACTGGTCTTCGCTTTTCATGAAACAGATCCTACAAAACCAACGGACGGGCGAACTGAAAGTCGCAGACGTTCCCGTTCCAGTTTTGCAGCGCGGCCGGGTGCTGGTGCGCACGGCAGCTTCGCTGGTCAGCGCAGGCACCGAACGCATGTCGCTGCAGTTGGCCCAGAAGAGTTTGCTCGGCAAGGCACGCGAGCGTCCGGACCTGGTTAAGCAGGTGGTCCAAAAGTACAAAACTGAAGGATTGGTGAGCACGGTCAATGCGGTCCGTGCCAAACTTGACACCAACAAGGCCCTGGGTTACAGCGCAGCTGGAATCGTCATGGCGGTGGGACAGGATGTGACGGGCGTCCGTGCGGGCGACCGAGTAGCTTGTGCGGGCGCCGATTTTGCTTCGCATGCAGAAATGCTTTCGGTGCCGCAAAACCTGTGCGTGCGTTTGCCTGAAGGAGTCGGCTTCGAAGCCGGCGCATTCGGAACGCTGGGAGCAATCGCGCTACAAGGCTTGCGGCTCGCTGAACCGACACTTGGTGAGACGGTTGCAGTGATCGGGCTGGGTCTGGTGGGCCAACTCACTGTGCAGCTGCTCAAGGCGAACGGTTGTCGCGTGTTTGGGATAGATCTGGATCCGGCAAAAGTGGAACTGGCGCGCGCGCTGGGTGCAGATGCTGCGACAATCAGCGGGCCGGAAACAGCGCAGCGAGTGATCGCCTGGACGCGCGGCCGTGGCGCTGACGCGGTCTTGATCACGGCAGCTACTCCTTCGAACGAGCCGATTGAAACAGCCGGCGAGATTTCGCGCGCCAAAGGCCGCGTCGTCGCAGTCGGCCTGGTGGGCCTGGATGTGCCACGACAAAGTTTTTATGAGCGCGAACTCAGCTTGAAAATTTCCATGTCGTACGGGCCGGGCCGCTACGATCCTGAGTATGAAGAGCGCGGCCATGACTATCCATTCGGCTATGTTCGTTGGACCGAACAGCGCAACATCGAAGCTTTCCTCGACCTCGTTGCCGAAAAACGAATCGATGTGGAACAGCTTATTAGTCATCGGTTTCCAATTAGCGAGGCAGGGCGCGCGTACGAATTGATCAGCGGATCGATTGAGCCTTATCTCGGCGTAGTGCTCACCTACGACACCGAAGCCAAACTAAAACATACCGTTGACTTCCCGAAAAACAAGGCTGCTGTTGATGCAGTGAGAGTTGGCGTGATCGGGGCAGGCGCCTACGTAACGAGCAAGTTGTTGCCGCACTTCAAAGCTGCCGGCGTTGAATTCAGAACCATTGCGAGTGCTTCCGGCACTTCGGCGCGCGATGCAGGCGAGAAGTTTGGTTTCGCCCAGGCTGTTTCCGGCGCCGATGAGGTATTGGCTGACAATAAAGCGAATCTCATCGTTATCGGCACTCGTCATGATTCGCACGCTGAACTGGCGTCACGTGCCCTCCGTTCCAATCGTCATGTCTTTGTGGAAAAACCATTGGCGCTTAACGAAGCAGAACTTGATCAGGTTCTAACAGCCGCGGCGGAGTCTGACAGCCAGTTGATGGTGGGTTTCAACCGTCGTTTCTCGCCGCTGGCACGGGAAGCACGCGAGTTTTTCGCAGCACGGAGTGGCCCGCTATCAATCCTCTATCGCGTAAATGCCGGCCGCATTCCGAAAACACATTGGATCCAGGACGCGCGTGAAGGTGGCGGCAGAATTGTCGGCGAGGTTTGTCACTTTGTTGACTTGATGCAATTTTGGACGGGCGCACCGCCCGTTTCCGTCTTCGCGGAAGCTGTCGAGGCAAACAACCAACAGGTCGTGGAAACGGATTCAATCTTTATCACCTTGCGCTTCGCCGACGGCTCAAACGGTTGCATTGCCTATGTTGCCCAAGGCGATAAGTCAGCGGCCAAGGAACGCGTGGAGATCTTTGGCGAAGGCAAAACCTTTGTACTTGACGATTTTCGGCGCGCGACTTCTCACAAGAACGGGAAGGAAAGTCGCAAAGACCTCAAGACGCAGGATAAAGGTCAGGCTGACCTGGTGCGCTCCGTTTGCGCGCTGGTGCGCGAGGGAGCGATTGCCCCCATTTCACTCGATGAGCTGGCTGCCACTACGCGCGCGACGTTTAGAATAATGGAGTCGTTGCAAACGGGACAACCAAGGAAAGTGATGAGTGATGAGTGATGAGTGATGAGCGTCAAGAAGTTCAGAGTCCAACCTTTAGGTTGCTCTTTCGCGGCTAAAACGCAAGCTTAAGCTTGGATCTGAACTTCTTGACGCTCATCACTCATTACTTTTATGTAACCCATGTGCGGAATCGCCGGACTCATAAGCCTCGATTCAGATCGCTACATCGCGCCTATGCTCAAGACCATCGAGCATCGCGGCCGCGACGATGAAGGCGTATGGACCTCCCAGGCGATTGATGATGTAGGTAGAAGCGTTTCTCTGGGCCACCGGCGACTCGCCATCATCGACATCAGCCCGGCGGGCCATCAGCCAATGATTTCGCGCGATGGCCGCTTTGTTCTCACGTTTAACGGCGAGATTTATAACTATCGCGACCTGCGCGCGCAGTTGGAAGCGAAAGGGCATACCTTTCTCACCGACACCGATACGGAAGTTTTGCTTGTTGCCTTCAGCGAGTGGGGTGCGGAATGTCTGTCACGTCTCAACGGCATGTTTGCGTTTGCCGTTTGGGACACGAAAGAACGAGCGTTGACGCTGGCGCGCGATCGCGTGGGCATAAAACCGCTTTATTACACGATCGTGCCGCCGGCAAATGGACTGCCCGAAGCTTTTATCTTTGCTTCCGAAATCAAAGCAATACTCGCTACTGGCCTCGCGGAACGCGCGATCGATCCGCAAGCGTTGCATCAGTATCTGACTTTCCTCTGGACACCCGACCCGCACACTCTCTTCCGCGGCGTCAAGAAACTTCCGCCCGCTCATGTGTTGACGATTAAAGATAACCAGGCAACAAAGCGCGAATGGTGGGACATCTCCTACGACAACATCGAAGAAGGAAAAAGCGAACAGTGGTGGCGCGAGCGCGTGCTCGAAACACTCGATCGCGTCGTCGGACTTGAAATGGTGGCAGACGTGCCCCTTGGTTCGTTTCTTTCGGGCGGTATCGATTCGTCCGGCATCGTTGCCATGATGAAGAACCATAGCAACGGCCGCCGAGTGAGCACCTACACCATCGGCTTCGAGCCAGAAGACTTGCGCTATGACATTATCCCGGATGATGTTGGCTGGGCCCGCAAAGCGAATGCAATTCTTCGGACCGATAACCACGAGATCATGCTGGCGCCGGATGTCGCCGAGTTGTTGCCGAAGCTCGTTTATCACCTCGACGAGCCAACCGCCGACCCCGCGATGATCGCCAGTTATCTGGTTTCTCGCGCTGCGCGCGAAACACTTACTGTGCTTTTATCGGGCGTTGGCGGTGATGAAGTCTTTGCCGGCTATCCACGTTTACTGGCGATGAAAATCGCGCACGCGCTTGAGCCGATCCCAGGGTTTGTGCGCCGGCCCGGATTAAAAATGATTGCCGATGCTGTTCCTGGCGGACGACCGGGAAGATTTACTGGTCCACTACGAAATGCAAAGAAGTTTTCACGCAGCGCCGCACTAGGGTTTGAAGATCGATACCTTGGCTACGGAACTTATTTTGATGACGACGCAAAAGCGCGCCTCTATTCCGACACGATGCGGCAAGCTACGCAGAGCGCCGATGCTTACGCTGAACACCGGCGCTACTTTACCCGCCAGCAGCACGCTGACCCGCTCAACCAGTTGCTCTACGTTGACCTGAAAACATTTCTGCCTTGTTTGAATCTCACTTATACCGACAAGACTTCGATGGCCGCGAATTTGGAAGTGCGCGTTCCTTTTCTCAATGTGGAAATGCTGGAGTTGACGGCGCGCATGCCGCCGCGTTTGAAGCTGCGTGGCTTGAAACGCAAATACATTCTCAAGCGTGCGCTCGAGAAAGTTTTGCCTCACGATCTTGTTTGGCGAAAGAAGGCGGGCTTTGGCGCGCCTATTCGCGCCTGGCTGCGCCGTCCGTTGCATCCAATGGTTGGAGATCTTCTCTCTGACAGTACGATCCAGCGGCGTGGACTATTTCAGCCGGAGGAGGTACGACGAATCATTGATGCAAATCTTTCAGGGCGCGAGGACTACAACCTTCAGGTGTTTCAGTTGCTGGTGCTGGAACTTTGGCAGCGCCAGTTCATGGATTAACGTTGAGATGACGTCAGTACCACCTCGCGGTAGCGGGTGGATCGTAGATTCGGTGCTCGACACATCGGAGATCTCACATTGCGGCGGAACCCACCCGCTACCCGAGGTGGTACTGACTTCATGCCACTAGGGTGAATGTGATCTGCAACGAATTCAAACCGGATCACTCTGTGAAATTGAAAACGTTGACAAGCCATCCAAGCCAGTCTTATTCTGAACTTGGCTGATCGCATAGCGTGAAGCCTTCGTAAGACCTTACCCACGCAAACTCCCGTCATTAGTCAGATGGCCCAGAAGAAGATTTCAGTAGCAGAATCAACTACCGCCGTGCCGCAGGTACAAACATCCGGCGCGCGGGTGTTGCTTGCTGAAGATGACCGTGCGCTGCGGCGATTTCTGCAAATCATACTAGAGCGCGCTGGTTACACGGTGATTCCCGCCGCCGACGGTCTTGAAGCGATGAAGATCGCTCTCTCATCGACCGTTGATGTGCTGGTAACCGACGCGATGATGCCCAACCTCACCGGCCACGAGCTGTGCCGCTTCATCCGCAATAGTCAGACGCTTGCTCACTTGCCCGTGATCTTATTGAGCGCCCTCGAACAAAAGGAACCCGGCGAAGGAGAACAGGTTGACGCGTTTCTGTCGAAACCTGTTGCGGGCGAAGATTTGATTGAGTGCATTGAAAAGTTATTGGCGCGCGGGCGAGCGAACTAACAATTCGCGATTACACTGAGGCCTTTTTTGGACCGCGGCGGCTTGACGCCGCTTTTCAAGTTGGCGTCGCGGCCGGGTAATAGAAACACTGGACGCCTTCGCACCACCAAAGCGGCGTCAAGCCGCCGTAAGGCCACGAAAAAGGCGACCCAACGCTCGGGTCGCCTTTTTTGTTGCAAACGGTAACTCGTTCAAGCGGTGGTTGCGCTGGTAACTTCGATCAGCGCGTCGAGACCCGTATAGGGTATTTCCTGCGCTTGCGCCACTGCTTCGTAAGTACAATGACCCGCGTAAGTGTTGACTCCCGCCTTCAGTCCTGGATCGCTGCTTATCGCGTCGAGGAAACCCAGGTTCGCGAGCTTAACGGCATAAGGTAAGGTCGCGTTCGTCAACGCGAACGTTGACGTGCGTGGCACCGCGCCCGGCATATTGGCAACACAGTAATGCAGCACGCCTTCAACGTAATAAGTCGGATTAGAGTGTGTGGTTGGGTGCGTTGTCTCTATGCAGCCGCCCTGGTCCACTGCGACATCAACTATCACCGCGCCGTTAGGCACGTCTTTCAGCATATTTCGCGTCACCAGCATTGGCGCGGCAGCCCCGGGAACCAATACGGCGCCGACAATCAAATCGGCATTTGAGATAGCGTCATGAATCATGTAGGCGCTGGACGCCAGGGTAGAAATTTTCGAAAGAAAAATATCGTCCAGCTCGCGCAGTCGCTCGAGATTGTTGTCGATCATGGTGACGTGGGCGCCCATGCCCACCGCAATCTTCGCCGCGTTTGTTCCAACGACGCCGCCGCCAATGATTACGACTCTGGCGGCCGGGACCCCGGGAACGCCACCCAACAAGATGCCACGACCTCCGGCCATCTTTTCCAGATAATGCGCGCCAACCTGTATCGCCATCCGGCCGGCTACTTCAGACATCGGCGTCAAGAGCGGCAGGCCCCCGCGACGATCGGTGATTGTTTCGTAAGCAATGCCGGTGACTTTGCGTTGGATGAGTTGTTCAGTCAGCTTGCGGTCGGGCGCCAGGTGCAGATAGGTAAACAGCAACTGCCCTTCGCGCATGCGTGGGTACTCGGGCGCAATCGGCTCCTTCACTTTGACGATCATGTCTGCTGTGGCCCAGACGTCGTCCGCGGATTCAATAATTTGCGCGCCGGCGCGTTGATAGAGCGCATCATCAAAACCCGATCCTTCACCAGAGCCGCGCTCGACTATCACCTGATGACCGCCGTCGCTCAAGGCGCGCACGCCCGCAGGCGTTAAACCCACGCGGTATTCGTTGTCCTTAATTTCTTTCGGCAAGCCGACAATCAC
>JBPCLZ010000121.1:0-11025 GCA_051002775.1 Pyrinomonadaceae bacterium
CGATCGGTTTCAGCCAGGGCCGTAGTCATAATTTCGGGCATCACGGCTGCTGCTAACGCAGCTTGCGAAGAAACTGGTGTGCAAATGGTGACCAATCCCGCGCCGGCACGCATAGACGCATTGCCACAAAGAGCGGCCGCGCCTGTGTAGCCGCGCGAACCGGCCATCACCAATACATGTCCATGCGTATTTTTGAAAGAGTCTGGCAGGTAGCGTGTGTTGACTAAAAACTCACGAGCATCGTTTCCTTCGGTTAGAAATAATTTTGATTGTGCTGTATTGACGAGCGCAGCGGGTGAACCAATATCGGCAATCACGAGTTTGCCATTCAAGTGCGCAGCGGGAGGTAACACGTTTGCGATCTTCGGAGCGGTGAAAGTAACCGTAAGATCCGCCGCAACAGCGGGACCGATTGGTTGCGCCTCATCGACATCAAGACCCGAAGGGATATCGAGCGAAACTATCAAAGGTTTCATGGACAAATGGTTTTGCGTTTTCTTTATAGCTCCCAGGTACTTTACGACCTCTGCGAAAACGCCACCCAATGGTCGTTTCAGCCCTGTCCCAAAAAGGGCATCGACGATCACATCATAGACTGAGGCATCTGGCGCGAGCTGTTGCCACTCCTGCGCGTCACGGGCCTCAATGAAATTTAGCGAAGGAATTTCACCGTGGGTATTGAGCTCGGTCAGCGCTTCGAAGTTGTGGCGCGAATCACCTCTGGTGTTATTCACACTGCCGAAGAGTATTACGTCGGTTTGCACTCGTTGCGAAGCAAGCTGTCGCGCGAGGGCAGCGCCATCACCTCCGTTGTTTCCCGGGCCGCAGAGTATTTGTATTTTCTTGCCCCTCAGATCTCCGCTAAAGTAAGTTGTAACAGCCTGTAAACAAGCGGCTGCGGCTGATTCCATTAGCTGTAGTGACGAGATTTTGTGATTCTGGACGGTGAGTTGATCGATTTCCCGCATTTGTTGGGCTGAGATAACGGGCTGCACAGTTTGATGATAAGGATGGGATCCAGCAGGGTCAATCTCGTCGGCTATCCCTGCAAAGAGGGGGTTCAAACAAAAAAGGCGGCTCGAGGCCGCCTCGCCTCTGCCGCTGCACTAGCCCGTCCGTTTTTCCAGGATACCTAACTAAATAATCAATGCCTCGATTTCTCCAGAAAAATCTTTACGGAAATAGCCTGAGCAGGTTTTGCGGCCCGCTCAGGCTTTTCCAACTCAAGGAAGGAGTTCGAGTTTATTCAGATTTGGCAGCGTTGCGTCGTCTGCGAATCGCGCCAACAGTTCCGGCTAGACCTGTTCCGAGCAACAACATCGTAGCTGGCTCGGGAATTTCTCGACCGGGATCGCAACCCTTGCAGAAGAAAAAGCTCTCGTGTCCACCTGAGGCATCGGAAACGCTTGCGGCCAAGCCCAATCTCAAGCTCGGGTTGGCTGCAATAGCCGCCGCCAAAGCCGCGGCAGCGTCATCATCTAAGGCAAAGGTGAAATCGGATTTGCCAGTGCCATTACCGTTTAGGGTGGCTTCGCGCAACGTGACTGCATCCGCGAGATGTGCGCTGAAAACAGCAGTTCCAGATTGGTCGTAGGCAGTCAGCACCAGGCTATTAAGGACAATCGGCCCGACCGGTCCGGTATTGCTACCGCCCTTGTTCGGGTCGTTGATGTTCATGTTAATGCAGAGATTACCGTTGGTGATGCCCAACTCTGTAACTGAATAAGTTTGATTGTTGGCGCCGGCTACAACTTGGCTACCAGAGATGAAATCACCCTTGCGGTTTGAATCGGTGTTATTTGGGTCGTACGCGACTGAGCCGTATCCGCTCGTCGCTGAACCCTTGGTCTGCAATACCAGCACCGTGTTTACGGTTCCCAGACCGGCAGGTTGAACTATGCTGGGCGCAACCGGGACAATCAGAAAATTGTCGGCGCGCGCGGTGGTACCGGCTAGCGAAAGAGTTAACAGTGCTCCCAGAGCAAAGACTCCCTTAGTGAAAAGCTTGTTCATTTTCTCTATCTCCTCCTCGAGTAAGTCCATGTGTATCCTGGATTTTCGCCGGTACACAGTGCCTAGTTGAATTTCCTTACTCTTTGGAAAAGAACCAATAAACAGCGGCTTTCAGCTTTCTAGTCGGGAATCTCAAACCCAGGGGCCAAGGCGCTAACTTCCGAGTTTTACCAAGCGAAACAGCCTGCCGACGACAGCTCGCGCAGCGGGTATGCCGAACGCGGACGTTATTGCGAAATAGGAAACGCCGTAACTCCCAAGCACAACGGCGGCTAAAGGAAGGGGGTGAAAGTTACCTACCAGCAGCTTGAGTCCCCAGCCAATGCCGGCGGCAATTAAGGCAGCCAGCCAAAGCTTGAGCACATAGGATCCGGCTAGGCCGGTTTTGCCGATGCGTCTATTCAGAGAGCGACGCAGCAACACAAATTCGATCCAACCGGCGATTCCCGCTGAGGCGGTCAATCCTGCTACGCCCCATTTTGGATTGATGCCCAACGCCACAGGCAATGGCAGAGCGAACAGATAACCCAAAGCAGTAGTTAATGCGACGCGAATAATCGCATAGCGGAGCGGCGTGCGTGTGTCATGAAGGGCGTAGTAGGTGGAAGAATAAAGGCGGCCCAAAGTTGAAGCGAGCAGGCCAACTGTTGAACCCGCGAGAATGCCCCAAACGAAAACTGAAGCATCGTGCGTAAACTGTCCGGTCTGATAAAGCACTGCTGCAATCACATCGCCTAAGGCGAGGAAAGCCATCGACGATGGGACAATGAAAAATGCGATGCGTTGCAGTCCAGCTTCCAGCCGCTCTCTTAGTACTTCTGCGATCTGCTCAGTATTGCCGATTGCTCTGGACATCGCCGGCAGTTCAGCGGCCGAGACCGACATTCCAAACAAACTTACAGGCAACGTGTAGAGACTTTGCGCATAAGTGAGCGCCACCACCGAACCTTCGGGCAGAAAGCTGGCAAGTACGGCATCGACAAAGGCGCTGATCTGGACCACCCCACGGCTCATGAAAACAGGAAAAAAATTCCTGACGATGATCCTGACGTGAACACTAGCTAAATCGATCTGGGGACGAAGTCGTCGCACCAGTCCGAACACTGTTGGCAACTGCACCCCGAATTGAAGTGCGCTACCAATAACTGAACCCCAGGCGACATATTCAGCGAGAGGAAACTGGCCCACCTGGTGGCCGAAAATCACCAGCGAGGCAATCATCGCTAGATTCCAGGCGACCGGCGCAGTGTAGGAAATGAAGAACCGATGATGGCTGTTGAGAACGCCGAGGCACCAGGCGGAGAGTACCAACAGGCCAGCCCCGGGGAAGAGAATTCGCACCAGGCGAATGGTTAACTCGCGTGTTTCGCCTTTAAACCCGGGCGCGATCGCGGAAATGATGTAAGGGGTGGTCAGTACGCCTGCGAGCACTATTAGCGACACGACCAGCGCGAGCAATCCCAGCACTGCGTTGGCGACATGCGCAGCTTCTTTTTCGTCGTCGTGCGCCAGGAGTTTCGCGTAAACCGGGATGAATGAAGCGGACAGAGCGCCTTCGCCGAAAATGTTTTGAAGGAAATTAGGAATGCGAAATGCCGCGCTGAAAGCATCCCCTGCTGCTGAGGTGCCGAAGTAATGCGCGAACACGCGTTGTCGAACTAAACCAACGATGCGACTAATAAGGATGCCTGCGCCGACAAGAAATGCGGATTTGCCGCTGCTGCGCTCGGGCTTTGTGGTTTCGCCGACAGCGCTATCAATGCCGGCATCGCCGACCTGTTCGATCGTCTCGCCCGCGATCGAACTTGCATCGGCGTGATTTTCGCCCGCCTCACTTTCCGCTTTAGCTGGAGGAGGAGCGCCGGCGTTGGAAGGATCATCCATCTGGAATCAGAGGTCGTAGTCTTTAATTTTTGTTAGCAACGTTTTGTAGCTGACGCCCAACTCTTCCGCGGCCTGGTTCTTGTTGCCTGTATTGTTTTTAAGTGCCTGCACGATTTTGCGTTGCTCAACAAACCGTAAAGCACGCTGGGCCACTTCAGAGAGCGTGCCGTTTAGATCAAACGAAGCAGGTGTTTGATCGGCGGCGCTTCGAGCAACGAGGCCGAGGTCGGCTGGTCCCAACACCAAGGAATCGGAAAGAATGCAGGCTCGCTCAATCGCGTTCTCTAACTCGCGAACATTTCCCGGCCAACGATGTGCGCGCAAAGCCGAACATGCCTGCTCGCTAAGACTCGCTTCGCGGCCCCGTAGCTCTTTGCCCAGCTGGGCGGAGAAGTGTTTTGCCAGCATGAGCACATCACCTTCGCGTTCACGCAATGAGGGAATCTCAACCGGAAAAACAGCCAGGCGAAAAAAGAGATCACCGCGAAACTCGCCGTTAGCCACAGCCGCTTTCAAATTCTTATTTGTTGCCGCCACCACACGAACATCAACTGGGACGGGTGCGCGTCCTCCAATTCGATCTACCACTTTCTCTTCAATTACTCGCAGCAGCTTGCCCTGAACGGCTAATGGAAGTTCGCCGATCTCATCCAGGAAGACAGTGCCGCCTGAAGCCAATTCAAACTTTCCCAGGCGCCTGTCGGCCGCGCCCGTGAAAGCGCCCCGTTCGTGACCGAACAATTCGTTTTCAATCAGTGTTTCCGGGATGGCCGCACAGTTAATAGCGACGAACGGCTTTTCGCGGCGAGGAGAAAGGTGATGGACGGCGCGTGCGAAAAGCTCTTTGCCAGTACCAGATTCGCCAAGAAACAGGACATTGGCTTCTGTCTGGGCGACGCGTTGGGTTTCTGCGACGGCGCGTTTGATCGCCTCGGATTCGCCGAGGATGCGGGGAAATCCATAGCGTCGCGACCATTCTTCACGCAACAGAATGTTTTCCGTGCGCAGTCGCGCTTGTTCAAGTGCGCGCTCGACGATTAGGAGCAAATGATTCGAGTCAACTGGTTTTTGTAGAAAATCGTGCGCGCCATCTTTCATCGCCTGTACCGCTTCATCGATCGAGCCGAAAGCAGTCATGACGATGACGGGTGTGCCGCTGTCTGCCGCTCGTGCAGCGCGCAGCACATCGAGGCCCGAACCGTTCGGCATGCGCAGATCAGTTAGAACTAACTTATGGGGAACGCTAGCGATTTCGTTGAGAGCGGATCGTGCGTCGGCAGATTCGCTAACCGTGTAGCCGGCGTTTTCCAGAGTCAGACGTAAAACGCGGCGCAGGCTGTCTTTGTCTTCAACAAGAAGGATGTCAGGCATTGGTTCGTGGACGCGACCGGGCGGCCACGGAATTGTACAACAGTTACGATGGCAATGGTTGTTTGCCTCGGTAAGGACCATAAACAAAAAACCGAGGTTACCGGTTTGCCACTCACGACAAACCGATAACCCCGGCAATCCCGTTCTGAACGCGTACTATCGCGTTAAGTGTTCACGAAGCTTTTTTTGAACTCACAAGTAGGCGTTTGACGCTAAAATTATTTCTCTACGACGCCCAATACTTTGGCTCCAGCCAACACGACAGAGCGGTGGTCGGCGGTCGAGTCATATTGCAAGTTAGAGGTCCCGGCGCCGTCATCGTAATCAAATGTTGGGTCAAGAAAGTCTCCGGTCGCACCAAACCTTGCAACCATCACCGATCCGAAGATATCTCGGTTCCCACCACCTTTCTTTAACACCCTGCCGGCGCCCAGTACCAGTATTACTCCATTGAAATTGGGACCAGGCCCATTGAAATAAAGAGTACCGGTGACTATTAGTAAGCCAGAGCCACCATCCAGATAGCAGTCTCCCTTAACGATGGTGAATTGCGGCGCGGCGGCTGTCCCAGCCCAGCCGTTAAGCGATGAAAGTATTACTCCGCGCTTAATGCAAGGTGAGCCCGTTGGCAGCGGCCAGGCAGCGCAGGAGTTTGCCAGCACCTCGGACTGGGTGAGAAACGTTCGCGCGTTTGCCGCAGTTTGCAGGAACCAGGGCGTGGGTGTCGTGGTGGTGCCGCCAGGCGGCGGATCATTAGGCAATTCCAGTACCTTGAGCTTTGGATTTTTGATGGCGCTGGGCTTCGCGGCATAGGCGCCCTGCACAGTGGTGACGTCATGTCCGCTTACGGCCAAGCTTGGCTTGGCCGGTCCGCCGGCATTGTCAATCCCAGAAAAAGTTTTGGCTCCGTTACCGAAATCGACATAGGCGTTCGTTGACAAGCTGTCAGACCCACGGATGACGAGCGCAGCGGGTACATCTATGTCAAGAGCGTTGGCACTGAGCAACATTGACAACTGTTTCCTGGCGCCACGTGGTCCATACCCGGTGGATTGGACCAGCATGCGAAGCGGTAGCTGCGCTGGGACCGTGTTGAGCGGAGTGTTGTCCGGATCGCTAACGACAACACTATAGGCGATTCCTGAGAAAGGATTGTAACTATTGCTGATTCCGACTCTGTCGGCGAGGGAGGCAGTGGGCGGTATGTAATCATAGGGAAGCCAACGTGACAGCCGTTTAGGAGAACCAGCAGTCGTTGGATCGCCCGCCACGTTTGAACTGGACAGCGTGAGAGCTTTGGTAAAGTCGATCCGGTTCTCTGGGGCAACAGTACCCGTTGGATTGGCCACGAACAACGGATTCGGGAGGACGGCGCCGCGCATTACATTGAGGGTTGCTTGAATCCCTGCTTCGGCGCCGTAGTACGCCTGAGATTCAGCCGTCGCGTCGATCGTGTTAAGACCGGTCATGGTTGTCGTCAAAATGAGCATGCCGCCAGCTGTGAGCAGAAGGGCGGACAACATCAAGGTCATGACCAACGCAGCACCGCGCTCGGTTCGTCGCTGATTGCTGCATGCGAGGTTCTTTTGGAACATTGCTTTTTCCTTATTACCGCTGGCCAGTCACGTTGGAGGACTTAAGAACCAGCAAGCGTGTTTGGAGCATTTCTAAGAGCGACGTCGGAAACCAGTTTGACGGTAGTAGCGGGCTGTTCGAGGCCGGCAGGCAAATCTACCTTAACTTCAATGGTAAGACGCTCGGCGTTGTCATAATTCACCGAGTTCGCAATGGTATTTCCATTTACATCAAAATAGGTAAGCAGTAACGAACTGATATTGGTAGCTAACACGACGTTGCCGCCTCCGGAATTGTCATAACGCACAATAGATCCAGTTCCACCACTCGGGGTTTGGAGAACGAAACGAATGTCTTCATCTGTGCCTACCAGTGAAGAATTGTTGTCCAGGTTCGCACGCACACGGATCGAACTTGTCCCTGAATCCAACAAAACAATACCGTTGTCCGCCAGACCATAGCCCGAGTTTCCAATCTCACGAGACATAATGTTCAAGGCTCTTTGCGTCGAGGCCAATGCTTCCGACCTTGTGTTTTCGCGGCCTCGCGTACGAAGTGAGGTGGCAAGCAGCGTAGTCGCCGCAGCCATCACTGCCAACGTGATGGTCATCGCGATCACTAATTCGATTATAGAGAAGCCGCGTTCGGTTGATGTCTGTAGTGAGTGTCTGACGTTCATTTCTTTTTCCTGACTAATTAGTCGGCGCGCGTGCGTTGGGTCATCAAGGTCACCGTGCCACCTGCTCCGGAAGCCCAGCCTTTTACTATGCCTTCCGTTTGCACAGTAATGGTTATCGACTTCAGCGTGGGGGAATTGTCAGTGATGATTTTGGTAATCTTGAAATAACGTTGATTGACGTAGACGTTATTCTGAATAAACGTGCCCGCGTTTAATCTCACGTCAGTATTGGCAGTAGTGAATGGGACCGTACGCAATATTTCAAGCGCCTGTTGCGCGGTAGCCACCGCTACGGCGCGGTCGCTGCCGCCGGAGTTGTTGTAGATCGAAAACGAAAACAGACTCGCCGAACCCAACGCAACAATTAACATCAACAGCAACGCTATGACGGTTTCCAGAAGGGTGAAGCCTTGCTGCCCTGAATCCCTGGGATGCACAGACACGCCCCGCCCACACACCGGCGAAAGACCGTTGATTGTTTCTGTCGGTATCTTTGGTATTGCAATCATGGGGTTGGACTTGGACTAATTTGAGTCTTGGGTCGAAGCGAGGGAACGGGTGCTGCGGAGTTATTTACAGCACTACTGGCAGGTTGCGCACCGGCAAGACTGGGTTGGCCCTCGGTCGTTAAATCAATACGACTGGTTAAGGTGTTTGAGATTGTCACATAGTTTGGCATAGCCACATTGCCCGCAGAATCCACCGTTCGGCCACGCCAGTTGAAATAGATGGTGCGCGGAAAAGGGCCATTCAATTGAAGGCCGTCGGCGGCCACGCTCACGACTAATGGGGTATCTAACGCGCCGTCGCCATTGGCATCTATCGTAACGGTGTAATAGGTTGCATTAATGACGGAAACTTGGGCCATCTGAGTCGATGTCGTTGCATGACGGCGCAACGAATCAATCCGCGCTTTCTCAAGATAACCGGCAAACTGTCGCGCCGCATTCTCTCGAATCATCGCCTGCCGCGAGCGCGTAATCTGCATTAGCGCAAAACCGGTCAGCACCGAGATGATGGTGAGCACAATCAACAGTTCAATAACTGAAAAACCCTTCTGCCCCGCAAGCACTTCATATTCATTGGCATCCGGCGAGACTTTCCGCCGTTCGGACTCGCCTCGACCATTACGTAATATTTGACGATCGACCTCACTCCTAAAATTGGAAGCCAACTCGGTTTTGCCGAGTTTCTCTATGGCCTTCTGCTGTTGAGCTGCTGATTCCCAATCTTTAAGATCCAGATAGACTAGCCCCAAATTGTAGTGAATCGCTGCGTCGGAAGGATCAATCTCTAATGCCTGGTTAAAGGCCTTAATTGCTTCTGGATAACTCCCCACGTTGAAGTAAGCAAGGCCCAGGTTCTTTCGCAATTCCACGTCGCGTGGCCGCAGACGCATCGCTTTCATATGCATACGAATAGCCTTGAGAAACTCACCTGATTGATCGTAGGAAATACCGAGCTGTTGGTATCCCTCAGCAAGATCCGGCTTGATGCCCACCGCTTCGGAGTATGCGGCGATCGCTTTATCAGTACGACCGAGATGAGCGTAGGACATTCCCAGGGCAAGATAGGTTTCGGCTACATTCGTTTCGGTTTGTAGACCCTGCTGGAATTGGGACACAGCTTCGTCGTGCCTCCCCTGGCGAGCCAGTTCAAGTCCGGATTCGTAATGGCTATCCATACCGGCTGACTCGTCGGAGGCGCGATTGACAAGCGATCTCAGAATTTTCTTTCGCAGCATCAAGACAATTTCTCCGAACCCATCACTTAGTATTCACTCACTGCCATCACATATACTCCGCCCAGACGAAGAGCGTTCTTTATACTCTCTCTATCCAACTGGAGACCTGAAGTTCCACTTCCTGAAGAAATAAAGGAAGGATTCAGAAACCCGCCAGAACTACCAAATCTCGCAAGCACAAACGCACCAAAGTTCGTAGCGCTACCGCCACCGGATCGATTCATAATTCCGTCTCCGAGAACCAACACCAATCCATCGAATGTCTTGCTTCCACTTACATTCAACGTGCCCGTCACGACCAGCAGTCCCCGTCCGCCGTCATTAGGAAGAGTTGCGTCACCATCAACAAAGGTGAACAGGCCCTTGGCTGGAGCGTCTGTCTCGGCGCCGAGATCTGATGGGGCGGCCCCGCCGGCGCGAGTATTGAAGTAACGGTCGCACGAGGGGTCCCAATCACCGCTACATTTATAGAACTGCTGCTGAGCTGCTTGTCGGAGTTGCTCAACGAATGCGCGGGCGCCTGAAACCGGGTCAGAGGTGGTTTGCAGCCAGGTGGGCAGTTGCGGTAAGTCTGTCGGCAACGTTAAAGGTTTGAGAACTGGAATAAGTCCTGAACTGTCGCCATCTAATGGAAGATTGTTGTTAGCTTTGAGATTAGACAGAGTCGTGTAATCAGGATTGTTAGTCACGAGAAACGCCGGCAGTGGTTGACCGTTGGCATTATCATTGCCGGAATAAACAAACTTTGCGCTGCTGCCAATAGAAATGTTCGCTGCTGTCGCTGAATCATCGTGGCCACGGACTACAAACGTCGCCGGCGGATCATAGTTGGCACCGAAGCGGCTGACCATCGCTTGCAAATTCTTAATGGCGCCATGCGGTCCATATCCCTGCACCTTTACGATTAAGCGACGTGGCTCAGGTGTGGTGACAATGGTTTGGGCTGTTTTAGTTGTCAGGTCGACAGGAATCGTTAGTGGCGTGGGTATTGTAAACAAGGTGCCGACGTTCGGAATCTCCAGCGAAGGATTGTTAAAGGTGAGGGTAACCGTGGGTGCGCTCAACTTGATCTTGCCAGTAAGATTGCCTTTGATTGAAACGGAAACTGGAGAATTACTTCCCACCGGCAAAGGAGCAGTTTCAGTGATTTGCAAGGTGAAGGTTGAACCGGCAGGAATGTCAATATCTGTACTATTCTTAACATTGGAAAAAGTAAATGCACCCAAAGCCGGACTGCCAGTTGTCGTGATGTCAGTTGATGCCTGCGGAGTATAGGTGAGCGTCACATTGCCACCACCAAAATCGGCCGATGTCGATGTAGTGCCATTCACCGTGAATGATCCCGACGTGGAATAAACCACTTTCGTTGAGAGGTCCGGATCGCTGACTGAGGTGATTGCGTAGGCCATTCCGTCAGCCGTGGAATAATTGGGGCTCAGAGTTATGATCTGAGGCGAACTGCTCGGATAGTTTTTAATAAGCCACTGAGAAAGCTGTGGGTTCGCGACGGCAGTTTTGAAGTTTATCGTTGGCGCTACATTTCCTCTGAGAACATTGAGCGCTGCCTGCATACCAGCTTCCGCCGCGTAGTAAGCTTGAACTTCATCGGTGGAACTTACCGCATTGGTGGTTGACATGCTGGTCGTGAGAATTAACGCGCTGGCTAAAGCGAGGACTAACACAGAGATAAAAAGGACGGTGATTAGCGCCGCTCCTCGTTCGCCTCGCCGATTCTCGGCTTCTATTAATAATGATCTTT
>JBPCLZ010000122.1:0-52587 GCA_051002775.1 Pyrinomonadaceae bacterium
GCGGTCGCGCCGGCTTCACGGATGTGATAACCACTGACAGATACAGGATTGTAGCGGGGCACATGCTGCGTACAGAATTCAAAGGTATCGACCACCAACTTCATCGCCGGTCGAATCGGATAAATCCATTCTTTTTGCGCGATGTACTCCTTAAGAATGTCGTTTTGCAGCGTGCCGGAGATCTTGTTCCAGTCAGCGCCCTGCTTCTGTGCGACCACCAAATACATCGCTAACAAAACTGAGGCAGGAGCATTAATTGTCTGAGAGACCGTCACGTGCTCAAGCGGTATCTCGTCGAAGAGCACTTCCATGTCGGCCAACGACGAGACAGCCACGCCGCATTTTCCAACTTCTCCTTCAGAAAGCAGCGAATCGGCGTCGTAACCCATTAACGTGGGCAAGTCGTAGGCGACCGAAAGACCGTTTTGCCCTTGCGCCAATAAATATTTGAAGCGCGCGTTCGTTTCTTCCGGCGTGCTAAAGCCGGCAAATTGGCGCATGGTCCAAAGCTTGCCACGATAGCCCGAGGGATGTATGCCGCGTGTGTAGGGGAAATTACCGGGAAAGGAAATGTCGCGATTGAAATCAACTTGTTCGACGTCGGAGGGCGAGTAAAGTCGCTTTGTCTCCTCCAGCGAGACGGTCTGAAAATTTGTTTTTCGTTCGGGGTGCTTTTCCAAAACCGGTCGTAGAGTATTACTCTCCCACTCGGCTGACGCTTCCTCGGCTGGAGTAGTGACCTCTTTGGTTTCAGACATAAGACTTTGATCGGTGGCCAGAATGAGGTTCGATATTAGTTTAGAGGTATAGGGGTGTCAACACGGCTATCCCCAAACCTGCGACCGGTTTTTTTCTGGTTTTTTTAGGAGGGGAGCGCGGCTGTAATGGCAGTCACAGCCGCGCAGCTCGGCAGGCACTCTCGATACGTGGCGTTCAAGAAGGGGAACTAAGCGGGCAACCGGCGGGAAAAATCAAATCCGGGCGTCCGTTGCGAAGGAGCTTCCCCAGGTTGCTCATTCGACGGGCACTATAATCTCGTTTGGTCGCACCATGTTTAGCCGGCTGCGAGCAGCCGCCTCAATAGTGCGCGGGTCAGTACGCAACTTTTCAATTTCCAATCGCAGCGATTGGTTTGCGTTACGCAATCCTTCAACATCCGTTTGCATGCGAACAAATTGATCAGAAGCCAAAAACATCTTGGTACGCGTCCGCATCGTGACAGCGACGCAGATAGCAAACGTTCCCAGGATAATCATCCCAAAAATTACCCAGGCTGGTATTAGTCCACCGCGACGACGAACTTCTGCGCGGGTGCCAATAATATCCAGAGAAATCTCTTTGACTGATGCCAACGGAGAGGCCACTCGGGGCGCAACGCGCTGCGCCCGAATCCGTTCATCCACCCAGTAAGTATCTATGACCCTGCTCAAGGAGCACCTCCAAGTCTTTTGCTGATTCTGATTCCGCGTAAATACGAACTACCGGTTCGGTTCCCGAAGGACGCATCAAAAGCCAGGAGCCGTCCGCAAAAATAAACTTCACTCCATCAAGGCGATTGGTTCGCTCAACCCGCCGTCCGCCAATCTCGTTGGGATCTTGTTTGAGTTTGTCAGGCAGCGCTTTCATTATTTCCGGAGTCAGCCGAATGCCCGTGCGACCCGATTCGAGCTTGCCAACTCGCGCGTACAAGTCATTTAACTGCTCGGTCAAACTCGTGCCGCGCGCCGCAACTGCCTCCGCTGCGAGCAAACACGCAAGGATGCCATCTTTCTCCGGATAGTGACCTTTGATCGACAGGCCCGCCGATTCTTCACCGCCGATGACAATCTTGTTTTCATTGATCAATTCTCCGATGTATTTGAAACCGACAGGCGTTTCGTAGACTGGTAAGCCACGTGCTTCAGCCACGCGATCAACCAGATGGGAAGTTGCGACTGAGCGGGCGGCACCCCCACTCCATTGTCTTGACTCCACTAGATAATCGAAGAGAAGAGCAATCAATTGATTGGGGGTGATGAAAGAACCGTTTGAGTCGATGACACCAAAACGATCGGCGTCGCCATCGGTCGCCAGACCAAGCACACACTTCTTCGACAAAACAAGTTCACGTAATTCTGTCAGATGGGTTTCATCCGGCTCAGGTGATCGGCCTCCGAAAAGTACGTCTCGCCAATCGTGAATGGTTTCCACCTCGAGGCCGTGCATTCGTAATACTTCGTCAAGATATCCGCGGCCTGTTCCCCAGATTGGATCGTAAGCGTATCGCCCGCCCGCCCGCTTGATTTCGTCAAACCTAATCTTCGTACTCAGATCAGCGAGATAATCTGGCCGTGCTGAAAAGGTCTCCAGAGCCGGTTTGTTTGATTGCGTGCTGATTGCGGCGGGCTGAGCGCCGGCGATGAGCTGCTCGACGCTGTGTGTGATTTCCGGCAACGCCGGGGCTCCGTCACCAGTGGAGAGCTTCATGCCGTTATATTCGGGTGGATTGTGCGATGCCGTGAAATTGATTCCGCAAATAGCCTGGCGCTTGCGAATAGCGTGGGAAAGAGTCGGCGTCGGTACCGGACCATCGCAAAGCAGCGCTGTAAAATTGTTTGCGGCCACAATGTCCGCGCATTCACGGGCGAATTGTTCGCCAAGAAACCGCGTGTCGTAACCAACAACCATCAGATTACTAGAGGACTTTTTGGAACCGAAATGCGAGCAAATTGCACCAGTAACTGACCTTACACCGGCGAATGTAAACTCGTCGGCGATTACAGCTCGCCATCCAGAGGTTCCAAACTGAATAGTCATGTTTTTAAGAGCCTGCTTAACTGAGGGAATCCGATGTACACAAGATATTTGGTGTTTTCAATCGGTTGACCACTACAGGCTGCGCTAAAACGCTGTTCAATCCGTTGGCAGTCAACGGTTTAGGCCAAGGTTTGCGGAATGTAGCATCGGTGCTTAAGGGTGTAAAGCGAATTTTTTGTGACGGTTTCGTAACGTAACCTCAACGGTTACTTGAAGTAAGAGCGCTTAATGGACCAAAAGGGCGAACGGGCGGCGAACACATTCCTACTGGCGTTCACGATTCAGAGCCGCCAGTTTAAACTTGTTGACACTTCCTACTGTCGCGACTAGACTCAAGCCGAAACCCGTTTGGCACTCCTGACCACGGGTCCTGAAACAAACGCCTTCACGATAGACCCCTTGCCCTCAAACAGTCCGATTCAGCAGTCCTAATCTGAAGTGCTAACCGCAGTTTTTGGATCAAGACGCGTGGGTTTGAGCACTCATAGATCGCGCTAAGACTTTGATCAATCCGAATCAATTACCAATAAACGCTATCTTGCGGGCCTTGTGCCAAGCGGCCGAGTCTGGTCCCGAGCTTCTCTATGAGGTGATGCTCAAGCTGAGCCTGCTGGTTGAAGCGACGGCGCCGATGTACGGTCTCTCGATCTGGAGTTTCGGAAAGGGCGCTATTCCTCATCTGCAATGGGTCGAAGGCTTGAAGGATACCGAAATTTCATTAGCCGAACAGGAGCTGGCCAAGGTTTTGAATGGAGACGCGGACTGGCCCAAAGTGAAGTCCGGCGATACCTGCGTGTGGTTTGTATTGAGCACATCCCAGGGGCAACGTCAAGGTGCGGCCCTGTATGGTCAGTGCGTGCGACCTGTTTCTGAGACTCAGGCAAAGGACCTCGGCGCTATCATCGATGCGACGCGACTGGCCCATTCTCACGTGGCGCTCCATCGGCCCAATCGTTCGTTGAAGGCGCCGGAAGAGAAGGACGACAAAGCGATCCTGCCGGGAATGATCTTCGCGAGCAGGGCGATGGACGATGTCGCCCGAGTAGTCGCGCGGATCAAAGATTCAAACTCTACGGTTCTAATCACAGGGGAATCAGGCACCGGGAAAGAATTGGTCGCGCACGCGATTCACCGGCTCAGCAAACGGGCCGAGAAAGCGTTCATCCCTTTCAATTGTTCCGCGGCGCCACCCGACCTGATCGAAAGCATGCTTTTTGGGCATCGTCGCGGCAGCTTTACAGGGGCGCTTCGTGATAGTGAGGGGCTGGTTCGCGCGGCAGAGAACGGAACCCTGTTTCTTGATGAAATTGGTGATCTGCCTCTGACGTTGCAGCCAAAACTGCTGCGTTTCCTGCAGGAGGGTGAAATTCATCCGCTCGGCGAGCAGTCACCGCGAACGGTCAACGTCCGTGTGATTGCGGCGACGCACAAAGATCTGGAGCAATTGGTACGCGAGCGACTCTTCAGAGAAGATCTTTATTACCGCATAGCCGCATTGACCGTCAAAGTTCCTCCGCTCAGAAAACGGCCGGAAGACGTATCCGCTCTCATTTCCCATTACCTTTCTCATTTCGCTCGACGAAACGATAGGGCCGTTGCTGGTATTACCCTGGACGCCGTTCGGATTCTGGAAGCATATCCCTGGCCTGGCAATGTCAGGGAATTAGCCGGCGAGATTGAACGATTGGTTTTGTACGCTGAGGAGAACGCGCTCATCACTCCCGACGGCATTAGTCAACACATATGGCCGGCCGGGTTCCGCGACAGAGATACGAAGCACTCACCGGAACGGCTGGAGGAGTTGTTAGAAGAATATGAGCGGCGCGTTATAACTGAAACTCTGAAGCGGAATCACTGCAACGTAGCGCGCACGAGCGAAGCATTGGGTCTCGGCTCACGGCAAACGCTTTACAAGAAGTTAAAGCGGCTTGCGATCGACGTTACAGACTTTCTTCAGGAAGACACTGAACCAGGACTTCAATTTCGCGTGCCTCAGCGATAGTCCCATTTAGTCACTGCCTATTTTCTCGAACCCCGACTTTTGCACGTCCTTGCCGGAGACCCCCGTGATGTTAAGTTACTTGCCTGCCTTCGTTCTCGCGCTGCTGCTACACGAGGCGGGACACTGTGTCGCCGCTTATGCCTGTGGAGTCACCATAAGTGAGATTGGGTTAGGTTGGGGTCGCCGGCTTTTTAGTTTTCGCATTCGAAAAATCGATTACGTGATCAGGTTGCTACCTTTTGGCGCCTACGTCCGGTTTGACCTGGCCCAGCTACAGCGTCGAAGGCTCAGCCAGCAGGTGTTGGTTTTTCTGGCGGGAATCATTGCGAATCTAGTTGCGGCGATTTTAACCCCCGGAACGACTTTCAGCCTCATGAACTTCTTTCTCGCGGCGACAAATATCTTGCCGCTTTATCAACAAGACGGTTGGAAGTGTGGAATGGTTATGCTTCGCGGTACGTTGCGGCGCAAAAGCGCACCGGTGGAATGGACTTTCACAATTGCCGGTAGTGTGCTGAGTTTGGCCGTCATTGCTGCGGAAATATTTCGCCGGGTAGCGTAGTTTTCGAAGGGGGGTACGCATTTGATTTCAAATTCAATGGCGGCTCCTTCGTTCAGCGATGATCGACGAGCGTCATGGCCGATCGCGAATAATGAGACAAGAACGCGTTGGCTTTGCGCGGTCTTCGCCGGGTGCGCCCTTATTCTGTTAAGTCTTTACCCGCAGTTACAGCTTTGGGTTGCGCGCGGAAACCTCTCCACCCAAGCGTTGGCCTATAACCATGGGCTCGGTGATGAGGTCGCTTATGCTGCCTACGTCAACTCATTAATTGCCGGCAGGCCGCGACTTAATGACCCATACACTGGACGCGATGGATCTCAGGCTGAGTCAGTCTTCTCGATTCAATTTTTTCCTGCGTACGCGATTGCGCTAACAGGGCGGGTTTTCGGTCTGTCGAGTACCGTGGCTTTCATGCTGCTAACGCCGGTTGCCGCATTTTTGTCTGCGCTTGCGCTGTTTTGGTTGATTGTGTCGGTTACGGGAAACAATCGGTTGGCGATATGCGGCGTGTTCCTGGTGCTTTGCCTTGGCACGCTTGTTTCCGGTGAGGGAACAATCGCCATGTGGGTCGGAAAGACGGTGCACTTCGATTACTTCCCGTTCCTGCGTCGTTATCAGCCGGCGGCATCATTTCCGCTCATCATCGTATTCTTCGCATTGGTGTGGCGAGTTTTTAGTGGTGAAGCGAAACGATTGTTGTTGTTGTCAACGATCACCGGTGTAGTTTTGGGTTTACTTGTTTTTTCCTATTTCTATCTTTGGACGGCTGCCTTTGCATGGCTAATCCTGCTAACACTGATATGGTCAATAGCGCGCCCAAACGATCGTGCTGTCGTCTTACGCGCCGCAGCGGTGATGGGTGGAGTGTTCGCGACGGCTTTGATTCCATATCTCATACTGCTTTCGCACCGGGCTGAAACCACCGAGACCGTGCAGGCCCTTGTGTTGTCCCGAGCGCCAGACATCTCTTCACCTGCACAGCTAGTCGGCGGACTGGTGCTGCTGGTCCTGATACTCGGCAGCTTATGCCGCAGAATCGACTATCGTAATCGCCAGTGGATTTTTGCGGCCTCGTTCGCTGCTTTACCTTTCGTTGTTTTGAATCAACAACTCATTACCGGCCGTGTAATGCAGCCAATTCATTACAAAGGCTTCGTAACCGGTTACTCGGTCCTGATTGCAATCGTCTTAACGATGGCCTTGCAGTGGCGGATCCGCGGTGACCAATACTGGGCCATTTCCAAGCGCGTAATGCTTTGGGTGGCGCTTGCGGCGCTTGATTGGGGAATGATTGAGACCCATCAGGCAGCAAAAAGAAGTTTCCAGGCAAACAACCAAGCTGCGGAAGAAATGATCGTTTATGCTCGGTTAAACCAGCAGACTGAAACCGGCAGCAGCAAGGCAAGAGAAGTGGTTTTGTTCAGCGACCTCAGCATGGCCGATGCTGCTCCTGCGGCGACGCCACACGCGGTGCTGTGGGCTCCTCACATGGTTGTCTATTCCGGAAGTAGCGGCGTTGAAAGTAAAGAGCGCCTTTACCGGCATCTGTACTACACCGGCGTAGGGGTAAAAGAGCTGGAAGACTATTTCTATGGACGAAATATTTATTACGGCGTAGCCGTCGGTATTTTCGGCTTCGATCGTCTGGTTGATGGTCTCAACCCTAATGTAAGACCTATTAGTACGCAGGAAATACAGAATGAACTAACACAGTATCAGCAATACATTTCAACCTTTAACGAGACGCGCGCTGCTCATCCGCTCGTGTCGTACCTCGTTACTAACACTGCTGACCACTCTAATCTTTCCAACTTCGACAAGTGGTATGAACGCGATCGCTGCGAGGTCGTCGGTAGCTTCAACGTCTGCCGTGTCGGCTTGCGCGACGAGAGATTGGTCCGGGTATCTGCATACGCTGACCTTCTAAATAAAAGGAATAGTGACGGAACTTTTTGAGTTGGCAAAACAGTCGTTATGAGTGAATCAATAAAAACCAAGTTCCCACCTTTTAGTAGTGACCTGACGGCCAAGCCTCTACGCGGACCTGCGATGGCTTGGCCGTTAAGCGTAGTACTTTCGAGCCGCCGTCTGCTCGTATTCGTATTTATGCTCGTCATCTTTACGATTGCTGCCCGGCCTATAACCGATCCGGATTTCTGGTGGCACCTCAAGACCGGCCAATATCTCGTCGAGACGCGAAGCGTTCCACATACTGACATTTTTTCTACGGTGCGTTTCGGCAGTGAGTGGATTGCGCATGAGTGGGGAGCTGAAGTTTTTATTTACTCGATTTATCGGGGGTTGGGTTATGGGGGCTTAATAATCGCTTTTGCAATAATGATCGCGATTTCTTTTTGGATTGCATACCGGCGTTGTCAGAAGCATGCGCCACATCCTTATGTAGCTGGTTTCGCCGTAATACTCGGCGCCATTGCCACCCTGCCGACCTGGGGCGTGCGCCCGCAGATATTTTCAATCCTTTTCGCCAGCATCTTTCTTGTCATTCTTGATAGCTATTCTCATAACAAGAAGAACCTCGCCGTCTGGTGGCTGGTGCCGTTAATGATTGTTTGGACCAACATGCATGCGGGATTTCCTGTCGGGATTGCTTTTATCATGCTTACGATGTTTGGCAGTGTCCTGGATGGTCTGTTATTACGCCGGCAAGCAGTCGCGGACATTCTCCGCGCCCTGCGTCCTATTGGTTTGGTGTTGGTGGTGTGCACTGCCGCGGTCTGTATAAATCCGAGCGGCGTGCGGTTGTTTTCATATCCATTTGAAACCCTGACATCGCGCACCATGATGCAATACATACAGGAATGGCGTTCGCCGGATTTCCACGAACCAATGTTCCAGGCATTGAGCTTAATGATTTTGTTCACATTTTCCGCGCTTGCCTTGTCGAAGAAACGAGCCCGCCCGAGCGACATCTTATTGCTGATTGCGACCGGGTGGATGACTTTGCGATCAAGTCGCAACATGCCATTCTTCGTGCTGGTAGCGATTCCGCTCCTGGCAGAGCACTCGTGGAGCTGGATAACGAGCCATAGTTGGGGACAGTGGCTCAAAAAGCCCGAGGAGGTTGCAGCCGAAACCAAGGTTGGATTGAAGCTGGTGCTGAATGTTTTGTTGCTGGTGATTGCTCCACTTGCCTTGGTAACTTTGCGTGTGCAAAGCACACTCGCAAGCCAGTCGGCTACTGAGTTTAAAGAATACCCATCCGTGGCTGTAGAGTTTCTGCTGGCAAATCGACCGGCCCAGCCGATTTACAACGAATACGCCTGGGGAGGCTATTTGATCTGGCGACTTTATCCTGAATACAAGGTGTACATTGATGGTCGAGCAGATGTTTACGGCGATAGCATGATTGATGAATTTTTGGCTATACACGAAGCCGAGCCATCATGGCGACAGCACCTCAACCAACGTGGTATTCGCACCGTGATCGTTAAGCCTGGTGTTCCCTTGGCAAGCTTGTTGCGCGAGGACCGTGAGTGGCGCAACGTTTTTGAAGACAAGCAGGCAGTGATTTTTGTTCGACAGTAGCGGTTTTGATTTCCCCCTAAACTGGTCTGCCTCCGCTTCGGCTTTGCGGCCTGATGTGCGGCGGTGGCTACGCCCCGCCGACAAACTGCGAAAATATTGTGGGGCTATGCCCTTGTCGGTCCTGGCCTTGAATTATTAGGTCGGAAGTAGGGTCATAGCCCCAAAAAAAAGTAAGGGCCCTCTACGGCGGGGGCGTAGCCGCCGCACATCAGACGGCAAAGCCGAACCTGACGCGGCCCACTCCTCCAGCTCTCGTTTAATGAAATAATCAAAGAAGTACTACGCGCACTGCTTATGGTCAACGTGTGCCTGCGCGACTTCGTGGCGCAGATCGTTGGGCTTCGCTCCTAGTTCCTTCCGGGTGAATCCTCCTCAAGTTCTGTCAACCAAGAGCGACAACGAAACAATCAAGCCAAAGTTCACCTAATTCAGAGTCAAAGCGATCGGCCCCTGACGTGATCTTGACCGGGCTTGTTAACTCTGGGCGACACGTCCCGAACAAACCTCTCGAAACATTCAGAAAACTGCCTCCGTGCGAGCGGCATGCGTCTTGTTAAGGAAGCATTGCCCGCGAATCAATTACTGAGAATCACAACGCGGGCTGCAAACAAGACTTATGAAAATTGGAAACCGAAAAGTTCTCATGGCCCTCTTAGGTGTGGTGCTCGCAGCGCCATTCCTTTTGATCGGATCGATCGTTGGTATTCATGCGGTTACGCTGGCAAGCGACGTCAGGCCGGACGTTTTCTGCCTTCTTATCGTTTTCGCGAGCGTAGCAGTGCGAGTTACCGATGGTCGTTTCAATCTAGCAAGCACTACCCAAGGGCAGGGTGATGTTGAGCCTAAGGTTAACAATGATCTACGAAGGGCATCCATAACCGCTGGCTACTGATGCTCGCAAAGTTGGTCCTTCCGCCAAGCTCGAAGATGCGTGGTGGGTAAGGGCGCAAGCTGAAAAAACTCTTAACCCAAACCTAAGGAGCAAAAAAATGATCAAGAATTTTCTTCGGGATGAAACGGGCCTTGAACTTTCCGAGTACGCGGTTGCGGCGGCTTTAATCGCCATCGCGGTCGTCGGTGTCTTCGGTACGCTGGGTTCCAACATCAACACGGTCATCAAAAACCTGGCCGACAAAATCAAAGTGAACTAGTACACCCCACGCGAGAAGAGTGCGCGCCCAATGCTAAGCAGGTGGCGCGCACTGTTTTCCCTTAACCAAGGAGCTTCCCCAATGATCAAAAAGTTTCTCAAAGACGAAACCGGCCTTGAGCTTTCAGAATACGCTGTAGCAGCGGCGTTGATCGCCATCGCGGTAGTCGGTGTGTTTGGCACGTTAGGCACTAATATCGGCACAGTAATTCAAAACCTCGCCGACAAGATCAAGGTCAATTAGCAATCACGAGGCGCGCGCCTGCGGATTGACGACTATTTTTAGCTAGCTGAGTAAACCAATGATTAGAAGATTTTTTTCTGACGAAACCGGTCTTGAACTTTCGGAATATGCGGTAGCCGCCGCACTCATCACGCTGGCCGTAATTGCAACCTTCGGAACTCTGGGCGGCAACATCAATACGGTCATTCAAAACCTGGCTGACAAAATCAAAGTCAACTAGCCACTCAAAGCCGCTCCGCTGTTACCCGTTGTTTCAAGCAGTCGACGAAATTGGAGACGACAATGTCTGCCCAGATGAGTCTTATTGTTGCGGTATTTCTTGTTCCACTCGGCGTCATCATCTCTTACTACGACGTCTACTATCGCCGCATACCGAATCCTTTTGTTCTGGCGACATTGACCGTAGGCGTTCTTGTTAACGGCTTCTTCGGCGGTTTCGAAGGCGCGGTTACCAGCTTATGCGGATGTCTGATTGGTTTTTCTTTGATGTTTGTAATGCATGTCTTCGGCGCCATGGGCGCGGGTGATGTGAAGCTGTTTGCGGCAATCGGTTCGCTGACTGGAGCGCAACTCGTGGTGCCAACCTTTGTTGTTGTTGCCCTAATCGGGGGTGTGCTCGGCGTCGTCTCGATGATACGTGCGGGCCAGTTAAAAGAGACGATGACGAGAGTGTTTTACATCATGGTGGGCCTGTTGCCAGGACAAACAATGCCTCGTTTTGCAGTACCCGCTGATCGTCGCCACACCATTCCCTATGGCGTCGCAATTATGTGCGGCAGTCTGGTTTCTGTAGTTATCTTTCGCGCTTAGCCGAAGCGCAATCACGAAGCCGGTCCAGCCGGCTCGAAATGGAGAGTAAATCGATGCGCAACAAAAGATTTTTTATCGTACTGGCCGGGGCCTTGATTTTTGGTTTGCTGGCGGCTGTTTCGGTTAGTCGTTACTTGTCAAACGCCCAGGCGTTTTCGCGAGACATGACTACTGTCGCCGTGGCCAAAGTAGCCATACCGATTGGGACCAAGATCATTCCTGAGCAGGTAATGATGGTCCAATTTTCGAAAGAATCGACGCCCGACGGTGCGTTCAATTCGCCGGACAAGCTGGCCGGACGCGTTGCTGTGGTGAACATCGCTGCGCGCGAGCCAATCACGGAAACGCGGCTGGCGCCCGAAGGCACGGCCGGCGGACTTTCAGCCGTCATCCCGGAAGGTTACCGGGCGATGACCGTGAAGGTTGATGACGTAGTCGGAATTTCAGGCTTCATCATGCCCGGCACGCTCGTCGATGTAGTTGTTGTCATTCATCCAGACGATACCAGAGCAGCCCAGGGGCCGATTTCGAAGATCGTTCTGCAAAACATCAAGGTGCTCGCGAACGGTCAGAACATCGATCAGCCTGAGAACCAGCGCGATGCGAACACGGTTAAGGCCGTGACGTTGCAAGTGACGCCCGAACAAGCAGAAAAGCTGGCTCTAGCTTCCTCAGAAGGCAGGCTGCAGCTTGTGATGCGCAACTCGATCGATCAGGGAGACGAGCAGACAACCGGCATCAACAAGCGAAGTTTGCTCGGTGGCGACCACGCAACGCCGGCGCCTGAGCCTGGTTCACTCAAAAGCGAGCAACCGAAATCCGAATCACGCCCGGTCACACGGCGAGTCGCGCCTGCACCGACCGAAGCCAAGCCTGCGACTCCGCCGCCGCCAAGAGCGACGGTGGAAATGATCGAAGGCGCGAAAAAACGCAGCGTTGACTTTCCGTAAATGGGTCGGAACGCAAATCACGACACAAGAAATTCCATTCACCTGTTTGTAAGTTCGCAAAAGGAGCAACAGATCATGCAAAGCACTTCGTCGGTCACGCGCCGGGTTAGTTTGATACTGGCGTCGTTAGTTCTGGTGTTGATTCACTCGGTGGCATATGCCCAGGACACCTCTTATACGGCTTCGTTCAAACAGAACAAGGAAGCTGTTGCGGTAAATGTTCTGGTTGGGCAATCACGCGTGATCAATTTTGATAGGCCTGTCGGTCGCTTCTCAGTTTCAAACCCCGAAGTAGCAGAAGCGGTGCTGGTGACGCCCGATCAGGTGTTGGTGAATGGCAAAGCTTTTGGGCAGGTGAACTTCATCGCGTGGGAGCAATCGGGAAGTCAGTATCTGATATTCGATGTCTACGTGAGGGCCAACCTATCACTTATCGATTCTCAGATGCGCGCGTTGTTTCCCAAGGATGACATTCGTCTCAGTCAGGCAAACGGCTCGGTGGTCCTTTCCGGAAGCGTCGCCGGTCCCAAAACTGCAGCTCAAGCGCAAAGCGTGGTCGAGGCCGCCGGTTTCAAGACTGTAAACATGCTCAATTCACCTGTTAAGAGCATGATGCAGGTCCAGCTTCAAGTACGAGTTGCAGAGGTGAGCCGAAATAGAGTTCGGGATTTGGGTGCCTCTTTCGCATATCAGGGCGGCAGTTCGGGCGTTTACGCGAACTCCGGAGGCGGCCCAAGCTCACTCGCAAGCGTTGCGAATGGCGTGATGAGTGGGACGCTTTCCAGCGCGCTCAACTTATTCGTAATGGGTGGCAACACACTAAACATGATCAGAGCGTTACAAACTGAGGGCGCGTTGCGCGAGTTGGCTGAGCCAAATTTAATTGCGATGGATGGCCAGCAGGCCAGTTTCCTGGCAGGCGGTGAATTTCCCGTACCAATCGTGCAATCGGGTTCTGGTTCGAATTCGGTTTCGATCGTGTTCAAAGAATATGGCGTGCGCTTGAATTTCAAACCGACCATCATCGACGAAGATCATATTCGACTCGAATTGGAGCCGGAAGTTTCCACCATCGATTTTGGCAACGGCGTGAAGTTTGACGGCTTTTTGATTCCTGCACTGCGCACTCGGCGCGCGAAGACGGGCGTGGAGTTGCGCGACGGGCAATCGTTTGCCCTGGCCGGGCTGCTGGACAACACCGAATCGCGCACGCTTTCGAGGGTGCCGGTGCTGAGTGACATACCCGTGCTGGGAGCTTTGTTTAAATCCAAGTCATTCCAGAAAAATGAAACTGAGTTGATCTTCATCGTTACGGCCCAGCTGGTCAAGCCAATGAATCGCGATGACGTTCCGCAAATGCGTGGCATCGATGGCTTGAAGACCGGATCGCCTCTCGGCGTGGAACCCAAAGGCGAGGGCATCGAAGGACCAACGGGTCATACGATCACCGGGCAAACTGCGCCAGCGACGGCGCCCACCACGCCTAAGCCCGCTGAGACACCCACAGTTACTGACCCAAAAGCAACGACCACAGTCGAATCGTCCAAGATTTCGGCCGCTGCTTTAGCACCTTCGACGACCGCTCGCGTCATTAATCCAACGCTTCCGGAAGTGCGAGTAACCGCCGACACCTTACTGCAACCTCCACCGAAATAGCACCTTTGTAGATGACGACTGCGGAGGAGACCGATGATGAAAGAGCAAAACATGTCGGTGGCAGCAAAGAGAAAACACGAACACGGTTCGGTTCTGGTTTTGTCGACGGTGTCTATGCTGGCAGTGCTATTGGCTGTGGGACTCGGCCTGGATATCAGCCATTTCTACCTGGCAAAGGCCGAGTTGCAGAACGCAGCTGATGCCGCAGCACTTGCAGCGGCATCGGGGTTCAATTCAAACCCAAGCGGGATCATATTAGGGCGAAACCGAGCTGTCACCGCAATGAACAATTACGAGTTCAATAAGAACAACGTGACGTTCACAGCAGACAATCTGGTTTGGGCCGCTAACCTCGAGGGACCATACTTGAAGGAAGATGCGGCCACTACTCTGGCGATAGCTCCCACGATCCGCTTCGTCAAAGTCACAACACCTGATAGTCCTGTCGGCGTTTCCTTCGCCTCTATGGTTTTAGGTAGCAGCAAGAATATGGGTGCCACGGCGACTGCTGGTTTATCAGTACCAATCAATACCTTCTGTAATTTCATTCCGCTTGCAGTACTAATCGACAACGACCTTACAAAACTAGTTCCTGGAGAGGTCTACACGATCCGAGCTGGAACCGGCAGCATGGTTTCGCCTGGCGACTATCAAATTTTGGCGGTCGCTGGTCCGGGCGGCGTTGATGTCGAGTTCGGCATCGGAGCCGGTGTCGATGCCTGTGGGACGGTAGGCGCGACGTACACAACAGACTGCAAACCTGGTTTGACCGCCGGCAAGGTCCGGAAAGGTCTCAACTCACGCTTCGATGATTACGGCGGCAGCCAGCTCGATCCGACATCTGAACCGCCCGATACGAATATCAAAGAAGGACTTCCCTGGAAGGGAGCAACTCCAGCCGATCCAAGCTACAGCAAATATCTTGGTTGCGGCCGCCCAGGGGCGATTCCCTGCGATTCGAGGTACGTGCAGGCGCCTGCGCATCCCGGCGTAGACATGAGACGCGTGGTTTTGATTCCGCTTGTAAAAGTGAGTGAGTTTGATCAGGGACGGTGCGAAGTTAAGTTCACACGCTTTGGCGCATTCTTTCTGAGAACGAAACCTGCAAACGGCAACGGCGGTGACCTTCAGGCTGAGTACATTGAAGACCGTTTGGCGGTAGGCAAAGGTACATATGATCCGAATGGTCCAGTTGGCGATCCTTTATTGGCGGTGCCGGTGCTATACAAATGATTCGCAAACCTTCCAACACCTACGCGCGCATTCGCGAAATTCGTTTACTAAGAAGATTGCGGCGCATTCACCTGCTGACCCTCGTTCGCAATGAGCGAGGCGTGCAATTGGCTGAACTCGCGATCGTGTTGCCAATATTCATATTGCTATTTGCCGCCACTGCTGAATTCGGAAGATATTTTTACGAATACACCACGCTGGCAAAAGCGGCGCGCAACGGAGCCCGCTACCTCGTAACTGCAAAAGTCGATTGCGATGCAGGCAAGGACGCGAAAAACCTGGTTGTCTATGGCAATACGGCGGGCACCGGAAGTCCATTACTGGAAGGTCTGACGACTTCTCAAGTCACTGTTACTCCCAATGATGCCGACTGCAACGGTGTTCCGCAGGGGGTACCTGCAACTGTGAAAGTTGAGATCACCGGCTTTCAGCACAAGTCAATTTTCAATCTGGCCGGATTGCTGAACAACAGTAACTATTCGCTGAACATCAACGTCAGGCCCAGCGTCACCATGCGCTATTTGCTAACCACACCATTGGTCTGAAGTTCCTAATGACTGATTTCACCACAAACAAAAAGGAAGAACGCGGCGCTGCCCTGGTTGAGTTTGCCATCGCTGCCACCGTGTTTCTTACCGTAATGTTCGGAGTCGTCGAGTTTGGTCGCGTTCTCTGGGCGCATAACGCACTAACCGATGCAACCCGTCGTGGCGCTCGCTACGCGGTCTTCCAATGCAATCCCAATCAGGCGAGTTGTCCAAACTCTGGAACGTCGGTTGACCGGATTAAGAAAGTTGTGGTGTACGGAGATCCGGCGGGCGGCACGCAACCGCTCATGGAGAATTTAACCGAAAGTAATGTGACGGTTAATTACTCGGCCTTCGCACTCGATACCGGGACGGTCACTGTCGGTATTCAGAATTACAAGTTCAACGTCGTTCTTCCATTAATCGTTAAGTCTGTTGACATGCCCAACTACACGACCACATTGACAGCAGAGAACGCCGGCTGGGTGCCGCCGAATTCATAAATTCCACCGAACAAGAAACACAAAATGACACAACCGCTAACATTCGTTGTTCTCAGTTCAGGCCTCGATAACTTCAAGGAAATCCGTGCCGCCCTGGCTGCGGATGGTCGCGCGCAGTTACTGGCGGGCGGCAACGATGCAGAACAGGTGCATGGCGAGATCGTACGGCTGAAACCGGCAGCAGCGATCATCGCACTTGGCTCTAACCCGGACGCGTCTATTCAACTCATTCAGAAGCTGAACACTGAGTGCCCGAGGACCGCGATAATTTCGGCGGCGCCGAAAGGGTCTGGTGAATTAATTCTTCAGAGCCTGCGCGCAGGCGCCCGGGAATTTCTCAATGTTCCAGTCGCCGCGGAAGAGTTGAAGACTGTTCTGGATCGCATTACGGAGTTTGCCGTGGGTCAGGTTGAAGCTCCTAAGAAAAAAGGAAAAATGATCGCGGTGTTCTCGAGCAAGGGAGGATGCGGCACATCTTTTATCGCGACCAATCTCGCCGCAGCCAGCGCCGTCCCAACTGTTTTGGTGGATCTGAATCTACAAGCCGGTGACTTGCCGCTGTTTCTAGGTTTGGAACCGAAATACTCGATAGCCGAAGCTGTTGAGAATCGCGAGCGCCTTGATGATTCGCTCATCTCGAGTTTTGTCGCGCCCTATTCCACCACCCTGTCATTGCTTGCGGCGCCAAAGCAGGCCGACTCGGCGGATGAGATCGAGCCGGAGCACGTATTTCAAGTACTGCAAAGGTTACGCGAGTCGTTTGACTACGTGGTGCTGGATCCGCAGCACACTTTCGACGCCATAACTCTCGCAGCGCTGGACCAGTCAGACGAAATCGTCCTCGTTTTGACCCTGGATATTCCTGCCATTCGCAGCACGCAACGAGCACTGGAAATCTTTGATCGCCTCGGTTACCCGCGAAAGAAAATCCGCATCGTGGTAAACCGCTGGAGTAAACAGATTGATCTCGATCTGCGCCAGGTTGAAAAGTTTCTCGGCGAATCAGTCGTGGGTTTCGTGCCCAGCGATTATCAATTGACCGTGAACTCAATCAACCTGGGAACGCCGTTGGTTAAGTCAGATCCAAATTCGAAAATTGCACATGAGCTCAGAAGTATTGCGGAAAAGATCCAGCAAAGCGTGGCGCCGATCGAACAGCCAAAGCCGCGCCGCAGTCTTTGGAATTCATTTCTGAAACGCGAGGCTTCGTCTCGCCCGCTGACTCTTCAGGCTTCAGTAGAAAAGATCTAAGGAAATTCAAGGAAAGCTGCTAACCATTATGGCACTGCGCGAACGACTAATCAGAGACCCAGCCGTTTTCGGATCAGGAAATGGATCGGAAAACGCGCCCCATACTTTTCAGGAGATGAAGTCTCGTCTTCACCGGTTACTAATTAACCGAATGGACCTTTCGAAGCTTGCTTCGCTGACACCGGAACAAATTCATGCCGAAGTCTCCCGGTTGGCGGAAAGTGTTTTGGCCCAGGAAGCGATGCCGCTTTCCACGATCGAAAAAGATCGTCTGGTTAACGACGTCCAGCACGAATTGTTTGGCCTTGGCCCACTCGAGCCTTTATTGGCTGATCCAACTATTTCCGACATTCTCGTTAACTCACCCCGAACAATCTACATTGAAAGAAACGGCAAGCTGGAGATCACTGACGTCGCTTTCAAGGATGATGAGCACTTAATGCGCGTTATTGAGCGCATCGTTTCGACCGTTGGCCGGCGCATAGACGAGTCGTCGCCGATGGTCGACGCTCGCTTAAAAGATGGCTCACGTGTAAACGCAATCATTCCGCCGCTTTCTATTGATGGTGCAATCCTCTCCATTCGTCGCTTTGGAACAACGCCATTGACGATGGACCTGCTGATCGAGAAGAAGGCCCTGACAAAAGACATCGCAGATATGCTGCACATGTGTGTCTCCGCGCGTTTGAACACGATGATTTCGGGCGGTACCGGCGCGGGTAAGACGACGCTGCTAAACGCTTTGTCGGCCTCAATTCCTGACAACGAACGCATTGTAACGATTGAGGATTCTGCGGAGCTGCAACTGCAACAGCCGCACGTTGTGCGCCTGGAAACTCGTCCGGCCAATATTGAAGGCAAAGGCGAAGTGACTCAACGAGATTTGGTAAGAAACGCTTTGCGCATGCGTCCCGATCGCATTGTCATTGGCGAGGTGCGTGGCGGGGAAGCAATCGACATGTTGCAGGCAATGAACACCGGGCACGACGGCAGCTTGACGACGGTGCACGCGAACACGCCGCGTGATGCACTGTCGAGATTAGAGACGATGATACAGATGACTGGGATGCGGCTTTCAGAACGCGCTATGCGACAGCAAATCGCGGCCGCAGTTGATTTGGTGTTGCAGGTTGCCAGATTGTCCGACGGTTCACGCCGGGTGACTTCAATCTCGGAAATCACGGGAATGGAAGGCGACACAATAACCATGCAGGAAATTTTCCAGTATGAGCGCACCGGTATTACCCCCCAGGGAGAAGTAATAGGCCGTTTCCGCCCGACGGGAATACGCCCGCGCTTTGCCGACAAACTCAAGGCCTGCGGGCTGCAACTACCCCGCATATTTTTCGAGGAAATGTAACCGCCATGATGATCGCTTTCCTGGTATTTCTGTTTGGGCTGTTTCTCGTGTTGGGCACGTACCTGTTGGCCACGCACGGGTCAGACACTAAGCGCAAGCGCTTACAGAAACGGCTTGAAGAGGCGTTACTTCATTCGGCTCACACTGATGATGTTGAGGTTGTGCTGGCGCGCTCAGAATTGATGAGCGAAATTCCGGCGGTGAATCGGGCGCTGTTGCGCATCCAGACGGCATTGCACCTCAAGCGAATGCTTGATCAGGCCGACCTTCACATCACGCCGTCAAGGTTGGTTATGTTTTCTGCGATGGCAGGAATACTGGCTGCTCTCGCCGTCTCGGTAATCAGTGTTTCGCTCATATTAATTGTTGGCGGTGCATTGCTCGCGGCGGCGTTGCCGTTTGTCCACGTTTGGTGGAAACGCAAACAGCGGTTTGATCGATTTCTTGAACATCTTCCTGATGCGCTGGAACTGATAAGCCGGGCGTTGGCTGCGGGTCACGCATTCTCTGAATCTCTCCAGATGGTTTCACAGGAGATGCCCGAACCGATTGCCGGCGAATTTCGCAAAACATACGAAGAACAAAATTTGGGCCTGTCATTAAAACTCGCGCTCGAGAATCTGGTGCAACGAATACCGCTGCTCGACCTGCGCATGTGCGTTACGGCAGTTCTTATTCAAAGAGAAACTGGCGGCAACCTGGCTGAAGTACTTGAGAAGGTGGCGTACACGATTCGCGAACGATTCCGCATCCTGGGCGACTTGAAAACGTTGACCACGAGTTCACGGCTATCGGCATGGCTGTTATGTGGATTGCCCATTTTTGTCGCTGTGGCTGTAACGCTAATGAATCCTGAATACATGAGCGTGCTCTGGAAAGACCCGCGCGGCCACCAGCTAATCGCCGCTGCGGTATTTATGCAGATTACCGGCATGCTGATTGTGCGCAAAATCCTGAGGATAAAAATTTGAACTGTAGCTGTTAGTGATCAGTGGTCCCTTGCAGAATCCGACCGAGATGACCTGCCAAACCAGACCTACTGACTTCCTGAACCCCCAACCAAACATGAACACCAAAGTCATCAACGGACCACTGACCACTGACAAACAACTACGATGCTACTAATCATCACCATCTCCACTTTCATTTGTATCTCGCTCGGCATGCTCGGAGTGTACTGGCTTTTGTATCGTCCGCAGAGTGCGGCTACCGAGCGGCTAAAAAGACTGCGCGAGACTTCCGGGGGCTCGGGCTCGATCCCCGTTTCGATCGTAGAGCAACATTCGGGTGAAAAGTTTGCTGACCGAATCGCGACGCCACTGAACAAACTAGTACCGGCCTCCGCCGCCGAAGTTCAGAAATTACAGAAGAAATTAATGCAGGCCGGCTTTCGTTCAAGAAACGCTCCAATTATCTACCGGACAATCCAACTGTTAACTATGACAGCATTGCCGGCAGCAGTTGCGGTCGCATGCGCAATTCTGGCAAAGCCACTGAACAGCGCATTTATCTTTGTCCTACTCGGCTTTGTAGCAGGTTTCTTCCTTCCTCGGTATGTACTCGGTCGTTTGATCCGCTCGCGGCAGTTGCGTGTGCGCTGGGGCTTAGCAGACGCGCTTGACCTAATGGTCATTTCGATTGAAGCCGGACTAGGTTTGAACGCCGCTATGTTGAAGGTAAGCAGTGAGCTTAAAGAGGTACATCCAGACATTAGTGAAGAGTTTGAAATGGCTAACCTCGAAATCAGGGTGGGGCGCGAGCGCGATGAGGCGTTGCGAAATCTGGCCGAGCGTACCGGAGTTGACGATCTTCGCAGCCTTGTCGCCATGCTAATTCAGACAGATCGATTTGGTACCTCGATCGCTAAAGCCATTCGCTCTTTTTCAGACTCCCTGCGCACTAAGAGACGCCAGCGTGCCGAGCAGGCAGCACAGAAAGCAGCCGTGAAACTCTTATTTCCGCTTGCTTGCTTTCTATTTCCGACGCTCTTCATAGCGATTCTTGGCCCCGCTATCCTTCAACTAATGGACACTTTCAGTCGGATGTAAAAGGAGTTCAGTTATGAATAAGCGCACCTTAATTGCCATTCTAATTGCGTTCGTTTTGACCCTTAGCGCAACCGCGATGTGGAGTGCCACTACAACCGAACGCGAAGGTGACGCCGACGTGAATGTCATTGAAGACTCGGGTTCAGACGCCGGTAACGCCGACGCCGGCAACACCAAGGAAAAGAAGAAGGGTGGCAACAAAGTCGTAAAGGTGCTTACTGCTCCGTTTAAGGCATTCGGAAGACTGTTTGGTCGCGGCAACGATCATAAGCTGCGCCGGACGACGGAGGATGATGCTGAAAAGTTTGCGAGTGTTGGCGTCGAACGCATTGAAGACGTACGCAATCCTTCGCCGGCAAAAGTAAATGTGACGGCCTCGGCAAAAGAGCATCTAGCCAGCGGCCGAACTTATTTATTGAACGGCCGGCTCAACGAAGCAATTGCTGAACTTTCGACTGCATCATCGCTGGATCCAACACTGAGCGAGGCGCACAACCTGCTGGGCGTTGCCTATGATCGGAAAGGTCTGGCCGATCGCGCACGCGATTCCTATGAACGGGCAGTGAAAGTTGAACCCGAAGATGCTGAAACTCTCAACAATCTCGGCTTCTCCTTTTATAAAAACGGCAACTATCGCGCGGCTGTGGATCGTTTGAAGCGCGCAGCGAAGTTAGATCCCACCAATGAACGCATTCTCAACAACCTGGGTCTTGCGCTCTGCCGTCTCGGAAAATTCCAGGATGCCTTCAAACATTTCGCGCGCGCCGCAGGACCGCTGACCGGAAATTTGAACACAGGGCGCATGCTGGAAAGATTTGGCCGCGATGACGACGCAATCAGGTATTACGAAGACGCGCGCCGCATCGATCCGAATTCGAGCTTTGCACTTAGGCGTCTCGCCGATCTTTACCAGCGTGTTGGCAAAACGGATCAGGCGGAAGCAGCAAAGAATACTTTGACTGCAATCCCGGCAACACTCGCCGCAGCGGGCAGGTAAGCCGACCAGACCTTGAGGGAAGAGAACAAATCATGATGTCGCACACAACGATGCTGTCTCGAGCCGAAGTGGAAGCAATGGGCCCCCCGGTTCCCGAAGAAATTTCCGAACTGGGGGTCGGTGAAGGTTTTCTTTGCGAGCTGGCACTTAAGCACGTGGCGATGCTTCCCGAGCCTACTACCAGCGCTATCGCCGAGCGCTTGCATTTACCGCGCTCGCTGACCGAAGAGATACTGCAAAAACTGTATCGCGAAAAGCTTATCGAGGTCCGGCTGCAAACGACGTTGGGTTCGACACGCTATGCGATGCTCGACCATGGGTGGGATCGCCTGGTCCGGTTGTTGGCGGTTTGCGGTTATAGCGGCGCTGCACCGGTTTCGCTAAACGACTACGCGCACATGATGCGTTTGCAGTCTATTCCGTCCCATCCAGCTTCCATGGATACCGTGCGGCAGGCGTTCCACGATTTGATTCTGCCGGACTCGCTCCTGCAAACGTTGGGTTGCGTAATCAACTCAAGACGATCCCTTTTTCTGACTGGTTTGCCGGGCACCGGAAAGACAGCCGTCGCTGAACGCATCAACAACGCGCTGCCGGGGGCGATTTGGATCCCTTACGCGGTGGAAATTGATGGCCAGATCATTCGCGTGTTCGACTCGCATTGCCACCGCATTGCTTCGCCCGAGGTCACTCCGTTTGAATATGACCGCCGTTGGGTACTGATTGATCGGCCGTTGGTTGTCGTTGGCGGCGAACTGACTCTTGAGAATGCCGATCTTACGTGGAGCGAAGCGGCTAAGTTTTATGAGGCGCCATTTCAGATGAAATCAAATGGTGGCACGCTCGTAATCGACGACTTTGGCCGGCAACGCGTCGCACCTCAGGATTTGCTGAACCGCTGGATCGTTCCGCTCGAGCGTCGCGTTGATTATCTGGCCTTGCATACAGGCAAGAAGATCGAGGTTCCTTTTGAGCAGCTGGTAGTCTTCTCAACTAACCTCGATGAGAAAGATCTCGCCGACCAGGCCTTTCTGCGACGCATGGGATATCGCGCGCGCGTTGAACCACCTACCCCACGCGCTTACATCGAGATCTTCAAACGCCAGGCTTACAACCGCGGAATCCAATGTGACGAAGACGCGCTGGATCATGTGCTGAATAAGTACCGCATCGAACGTCGCCAGATGAAGGGCTGCGAACCGCGCGATCTGCTGGACCGCATTACAGACATTTGCTTGTTTGACGGGCATTCGCTGGCGCTGACTCCCGAAGTGGTCGACGTGGCGTGGCGCAACTACTTCGGAACGTCGCACACCTTTGCAGCAGTGGCCACGCAAGAAACAATGATCGAAAGAACGTTGGCCGATCCGCTTGAACTCTAAACAGACTCTTCATTCACATGATGATCTACACTCGGACATTGCAAATTCTCGTTGCTTGCGCACTGGTAGCGTGTTGTGCCGCTGCGGCTTACGGTAAGAAGACAAAGGCAAGGCGGACGAAGTCACAGCATAAGACAATTGAGCAACTCTCGCCGGGCATTCGTCTGAAATTGATCGATGGCAGTAGTTTTCCGGTTGAAGAAGCTTGGGAAAGTGCCCAAGGCGTCTGGTATCGCCGTGATGGAATCAGCCACTTGATTGCTCGCGAACGCGTCAAAACAATTGAGCGCGGAGTGATATCAAAGCCGTTAGATAACGTTCTGGTTGCAAAAGTTCCCGGGCAGGAAAAAATCGATCCGGCTCCAGGCGGCGGTCCTGCCTGGATTTATTTAATCGGTGGGGCCCGAGTCGAGGCCGACAACGTCACTGAATCTACAGCGGGTGTTTGGTATAGTCGCGGCCCGCTCTCCATCTTTGTGGACCGCGCTCGAGTTGATCACATTGAGCGGGAAGCGCTGGAAACTCTAGCTGAATCCGACTCTTCTAATAGGAAAGAGCGCGGTTGGACCACTGGCAAGCCAGGCATTGATAGTTTGATAAGACAGAGCGGGGCGAAGTATGGCGTTGATCCCTACTTGATTTTTTGTGTGATGGAACAGGAATCACACTTCAACATTCATGCCCTGTCACCAAAAGGCGCACGTGGCTTAATGCAGTTAATGCCTGGAACCAGCGCCCGCCTTGGCGTAAAGAAGCCATCCGACCCGGCGCAAAATATCGCTGGCGGCACGCGTTACTTGCGACAGCTTATCCAACAGTTCAATGGCCGGATAGACCTGGTGCTGGCGAGCTACAACGCAGGCGAAGGCGCGGTTATGAAGTATGGCGGTCGCGTCCCACCCTACCGGGAGACTCGCGATTACGTGAAGAGGATCAGTTTTCGTTACCGGCGTACAAAGGCTGTCGCCGTCGCTCCAACTGCCACGATTAGCTCGTCGGCAAACGGTGGTAACGGTGGTAATTGAGAATGCCCGTTGTCATGAAGCAGAACTCAATGAACATATTTCTTAAAACTGCGGCCCTCGCACTCATCATTTTATTAGGGACGGTGGCCATGGCCCAGTCGCCATCGACTCCGATGACAAACTCCGCAGTCATTAAGCTGGTGCGCGCGGACTTCAAGGAAAAGACAGTGATTGCAATCATTCACAGCCGTTCTAATCGTTTCGACCTCGAGCCTGACCGCTTGATTGAACTCAAACGCAACGGCGTCAGCGAAAATATTATTCTCGCGATGCTGTCGCAAGGTGACGGCCTTTTTGCTGGCGACGATTGGAGTCTTGCAGACTCAGATCGAGCGAGTAGGGGATCAACGGGAGATGCTGCTGGTGGAGACATTTTTGGGGGGCGCTCCGGAACGAGTGGCGAAACTCGGGTCAGGGGAATGAGCGGTTCAAATCAGGGCGAGCGTACGACATCAGGTAGCGCGACGGTGCGCATCTTAAAGCCGCCGTCAGACCAAAACGGCGCAAGTCTGAAATTGGAAAAGACACCGACGCTAAACAACGATTCAATCATCGGTCTCGTCGACGCCGGTTTTTCCGAAGGGACCATCATTAAACGAATAGAGGATTCGCCAGTTGATTTTGATCTTTCCGGTGTCAAGATTGATGAGTTGCGGCGGCACCGCGTCACAGATCCCGTTATTGTGGCCATGAAAACCGCGATGCGTGACGACTCAAGCTCACCCCGAAGCTCGAATCCCTCCAGGGCCAATTAGTATCGATGAGGCCGGCGACACCATCTGTTAGGTTGCGCGTCTTAGTGCTGCTATTTCTGGGTACCACCTTTACCTCAGGTGCTACGGGCCAGTCAAAGAATCAACCTACGTCCACTAGCCCTCCGCAACAGGCCGAACAAGAGATAGATCCGGACGACGTCATTTCGGTTAGCACAACCGAAGTGCTGTTACCGGTTACTGTGCGCGACCGTTTAGGCCGGCTCGTAACAGATTTGACTCGCAAAGATTTCCGCGTGTTTGAGAATGGCGCTGAACAGACCCTCAGCGATCTTAGCTTGCGTCAGGTTCCAGTTGACGTTGTATTGATGATCGATGCTTCTTCATCAGCGGCAAATAATCTCGATGACTTTCGCATTGCCGCGGAAGGCTTTGCTGCGCATCTTGATGCAGAGGATCGCATCAGCTTGATTCAGTTTGATGACCGGGTGGCGTTGCTTCAGGATTGGACGCGAAGTCTGGGGCAGTTGCGTCGCGCCTTGAAAAGAATAGTGCCTGGCATGTTCACGCGGTTTCATGATGCAGTGCTGTTGGCGTCCAGGGATCAGTTGCCGCGTCCCAGGGCGCGGCACGCGGTGATTGTCCTTACAGATGGCATTGATAGTGGTCGAGGGTCAACCTTTGATTCGGCTTTGCGAGCAGCGCTTCAATCGCAAACCGCAGTCTATGTTATTAGCAACACGCAGATCGAACGAGCATCTAAACAAGCGGAGCTTTCGCTTTTGCTTTCAGCGACCGAATCGGTCAAGCGGTTTAATCAGGTTCGCGTTGATGATCTGCGACTTGGTCTGGCCGCGCTTGATGTAAGCGAAAAAAATCTTGAACAGTTGACCAGGTCAACTGGCGGGCGGCTTTACAAACCTGTCAGCTTTGGAGATTTGGAAAAAACTTATGCCGAGGTCGCAGACGAATTAAGGCATCAGTACGCGCTTTACTATGCGCCCCTCGATCCGAAAAAAGACGGTCAGTTTCGACGCGTGCTCGTTCAAACTTTGGATAACACTCAGCAGGTGACAGCTCGTATCGGTTACTTCGCGGGCAAACACTAGAACCTTCTCCCGGCTTTCGCTGCCTCACAAAACTTATCGACCCACGCTTGGCGAACAGCGGCCAAAATGCTACGCTATGCGACCGTCGCGGCCGCCGCGAGTCGCAGTGATACACATGGGCTGGTCGAATGCTCGGGCTAAATTCAGTCGGTTGGAGCTGTAAGTCTAAATATTTAAACAATTGGCTGACCCAGATGGTAGGCGGCATGGTCATTGCGAACTGTTTTTGGAGTGTTATGAAGGCTACGTGTGTTTTTCAGACTTCCGCAAACAGCAATTTTAAGCAAATAGTAGAGAGTTCCGAGGAGAAACGATGCGATTAATCAAGCGCGCCGAAAAGGGATTAACCCTGGCAGCCGGCGGCCTACACGATGTTATTCAATCAGTTAATAAATACAAACCGAATCCGTCCTTCACGCCCAAGTGGTCAGACAAACCGCTACTTAAGTCATGGCAGAAAAGTAAGCCGACCCTGGGCTGGCCGCGCACCACTGATTCGCTTTGCCCTAATTGTGTGATCGAAGCAAGAGAATCGATTCTTAGCGGTAAGCAGGATGTCAGTGTCCTTATTAATGAGAAGGTGGGCGAGATCAAGGCCCAGATCATTGAACGCGACGGCGAGGTTTGGATGGTTAAGGATTGTCCGACGCACGGGCACTTCGAAGATATGATGGCCATCGACGTTAAGTTCCTGACGCACATCGAGAAGATGTTTCCTGGGCGCGACATTGACGCGCACAACGACGAAAAGTTGCACAACCATGGCACCAGCACCATCAAGTATGGTCGCGGCGCTGTGTTGACGGTGGACCTTACTAATCGCTGCAACATGATGTGCGACCCATGCTTCATGGACGCGAACCAGGTCGGGTTCGTTCATGAGTTGAGCATGGAAGAGATCAAGGAAATTCTCGACAACGCGATTTCGATCAAGCCGCGCCGGCAGATGTCGGTGCAGTTTTCTGGTGGTGAGCCATCGATTTCGCCGCACTTCATCGAGTCGATCAAGTATTCGCGCAAGGTTGGCTACAACAGCGTGCAAGCTGCGACCAACGGGATTGAGTTCGCCAAAAGCAAAGACTTCTGTCGCGAGGCGGCCGCCGCCGGTCTTCGTTATGTCTACTTGCAGTTTGACGGTATTGGCAACGATGCGAACAGTCACCGCCAAGTCGGCAATCTGTTTGATGTGAAGATGCGTGCCATCAACAATCTGCATGAAGCAGGGGTTGAGATTGTGCTTGTTACCACCCTGGTTAACGGCATTAACAACGATCAGGTTGGTTCGATTATTCGCTTTGCACTAGACAATCCCAAGAAGATTGCGTTCCTTTCGTTCCAGCCGGTTTCATTTACCGGACGCGACGAAGAGATTACGCCGCAACGTCGCCTGCAACAGCGCTATACGCTTTCGCACCTGGCGCACGACGTTAAGGACCAGGTCGGCATCACTGAGCCCACGCGCGATTGGTTTCCGCTGTCGCTGATGGGCGCATTTGCTGACTTCGCGGACTTGGTGCATGGACCACAGGCTGAATGGGGCCAGGTCTCCTGCGGTTGCCACCCGAACTGCGGCGTAGGCACGGCGGTGATGGTAGACAAGGAAACGCGTGAGATGCGTCCGGTACCGGAATTCCTGAACATCCCAGGTCTGGTGAAAGACATGCAGAAGATCACCGACGCTGCGCGCGGAAAATGGATGTCGAATATGATGATGGGTCTGGCGCTTCTGAAGCACTACAATCCATACAAATCGCCATCGCAGTTTACGCTGTACGAGCTCTTCAAAAAGTTTGACAAGTCGTTTGGTTTGACCGGCAAAGATTACGGCAAGGTCACTGGCGATCGTTCGACGGACGACATTCAAAAGAGACGTGCTGACCGTTGGAACTTCCTGTTCATCGCAGGGATGTGGTTCCAGGATCTCTTCAACTACGACTTCCGCCGCACTGAGATGTGCATCATTCCTTACGGAACTCAGGAAGGCGAGATTTCGTTCTGTGCCTACAACACAGGTATTGGTTGGAGAAACATTATCGAGAACATGCACCAGAATGCTACCGTTGCTAAGTGGTATGAAGAGAACGGTCGTCATGAGATCTTTGCTCGCGGCAAGGAAGTCGAACTTACCGAGAAGGCGCATAACATGGTTTTGAATCCGATTGACCTGGCGCGCCCCAACAAGCCCGAGATGGAAGGTCCCAAGACGGCGCATGAGGAAGCAGTGATGATGCGCAAGCTTTATCAGGAGATGGTTTTGAAGAAGCAGCTCGATGTAAAGGAAGCTGACAAGCCGGTCCAGATTCAAAGTTTGAGCCGTAAGAAACAGGAAGCGCCCGAAGCAGTGCTTGTTTAAGGGCCGCTATCCAGGGTAGAAGAGGAGCCCCGCGAGTAGCAATATTCGCGGGGTTCACTACGTAATCGTGAATCGTAAATCGTAAATCGTGAATCGAGGTTAGCAATTGGCAAATAACCCATTCGGCGTACCTTGAGAACGACTTCTTATTTACAATTCACGATTCAACGAGTTACCCGTGTGTACTTGACCGCGACCGTTTTGGGCGTGTTAAATAGCCCAGTCAAAAAATCGCAGACGAAATTCTTTCAGAAAGATGAGAAGTGAATGGCAATAGTTACTGTTAACCAGGGCGAATCAATTGAAAGCGCCTTGCGCCGTTTCAAACGCAAAGTGATGACGGAAGAGATCATCAAGGACGCAAAAAAGCACGCGTTCTTCATCCCTCCAGGTCAGAAGGCAAAACTCAAGTCAGCACTGGCGCGTAAGCGTAACAAGAAGAAGGGCCGCATGCGCCCAACCCCTCGCGACTAGTTTGGCCCAGCGGAATACCCCACGCGGTCATCTAAAACTCATCAACTTAAGCGTGCGACGAACAGCTGCTTTTCGCCCCTTAAATCGAGTTGACGGCAGGCACCAGGTGGGTTTGCTATGACAAGAATCTTACTCACGAACGACGACGGCATTCACTCTAACGGCCTCATCAAATTGGAGGAGGCGCTGAGCCAGATTGCCGATGTCTTCGTGGTTGCCCCCGCTTCGGAAATGAGCGGCGCCTCGCACAGTCTCACCCTTGCGCGACCTTTGCGAATTCGACAGATTGATTCGAGGCATTGGACCGTCGACGGCACGCCGACCGACTGCGTTACTCTGGCCCTAAATAAAATCCTTTCAGCCGAAGAGATGCCGGACATCTGCGCTTCCGGAATCAACCACGGCGGCAACCTGGGTGACGACGCCACGTATTCGGGCACAGTCGCAGGAGCGCTGGAAGCGACGATCCTGGGAGTACCGGGACTCGCATTCAGCCTGGTCGCGCGCGAGAATTTTGATTTCCGCGAAGCAGCGCAGTTTGCAGTCACCGCGGTGCAGAAGGTTTTGACGGAAGGATTACCGGAGGGGACTTTATTAAATATCAATTTTCCCCCTCGCGAAATTAAGGGCGTTAAAGTTACCCGGCAGGGAATCAAGAATGCGCGGCCGGTTATTAGTGAGCATATCGATCCGCGGGGCAAACCCTATTTTTGGATCGGCGAAGAATACTTTAATACCAACGCCGCTGATGGCACTGACTACAATGCCATCGATCAGGGATACATTTCTGTTACGCCTTTAAAGAGCGACATGACCGATCATAACGCGCTCACCGCCATCGAAACCTGGAACTATCTGAACGCCGCCGAACTGCTTCTTAAGAGTTAAGGCGCGTTATTGCTTTTTGGAAAGTTTGTGCAAACAACCGGTCAACAGCCCGCGAATAGAAGTCAGGACTACTCCATCCCTCGCGAGCGCATGTTCGAAAGACTTCGCGACCACTATTACATTAAAGATCTGAAAGTGTTAGAAGCGATGCGAGCTATTCCGCGACACGCATTTGTGCCGGAGGCTTTGCAATCGCGTGCTTATGGCGACCACGCTCTGCCGATCAGCGGCAGTCAAACAATCTCGCAGCCGTACATCGTTGCGCGCATGACCGAACTGCTTGAGTTGACGCACGATAGCCGGGTGCTGGAAATCGGAGCAGGTTCGGGCTATCAGACGGCGGTGCTGGCGAAAATTGCCGGTCAGGTTTACTCGATCGAACGAATCGCGGATCTGGCGCGCGAAGCTCAGACGCGCATCCGGCAGTTGGGAATCCATAACGCGACAGTGAAGTGTTTTGACGGCACCTTGGGCTGGGCCGCGAACGCGTCTTATGACGGAATACTGGTGGCGGCAGGCGGGCCGAATGTTCCTGAACCGTTAGTTACACAACTAAAGATCGGTGGCCGGTTAGTTGTCCCCATTGGCGACACGCGCGAGTCACAACGACTGGTACGGGTTATTAAAACCGCCACTGGATCGACGCAAGAGGATCACGGAGCCTGCGCCTTCGTTCCCTTGATTGGCCAACACGGATGGTCGCCGCAACGTTAGACTGACCAAACTATGGAATCCATTTACGAGCTGTTTCATCAACTGAGGGAGCTTCTCAATCCGAAGGTCATCATAGAAACTTTACTGGCGAAGGGCGGATTGTTCGTTTACACCGGCCTCATATTAATTGTCTTCGCCGAAACCGGCTTGGCAATCGGTTTCTTTATGCCGGGTGATTCGCTGCTGGTAGTGGCAGGGCTATTTGCGGCGGCGGGCAAATTAAATTTGGCGATCCTATTGAGTACGTTATTCGTGGCAGCAGTGGTGGGTGACGCTGTTGGCTATTTTACCGGTGCTCGGCTCGGTCCCCGTCTGTTCAGTCGAAAAAAATCATTTCTGTTCAGGCCCAGCCATTTGCAGAAGGCGCATGCCTTCTATGAAAAATACGGCGGCAAGACGATTATCATCGCGCGCTTTGTACCGATCGTGCGCACCTTCGCGCCGATTGTCGCAGGCGCCGCCAATATGCCATATCGCCGTTTCGTTATATTCAACGTGGTGGGCGGATTTCTTTGGGTAATGAGCATGACATTGGCGGGTTATTTTCTGGGCAGCCTGCTTAAATCGCGGTTTGGTATTGACCTGGAAAACAATATCGAACTGGTCGTGGTTGTCGTGGTTGCGCTTTCGCTGCTGCCGGCCGTCATCGAGTATCTGAAGTCGAGACGGGAAAAGACGCGAGCGGCAAAGGCCCGCAGTGCTGAAGTTTAACTAAAACTGATGGGGGAATTGCGGAAGGAAGGAAAACTGGTCGGGGCGAGAGGATTCGAACCTCCGACCTCTCGGTCCCGAACCAATGGTTCGGCAAAAACGTAAGTATTTGCCTTTTCAAAAGTTGCAGCCACCTCAGATTTACTAGGGTTTATACATTCCTTCCCATCCTTTACGGTCCGTTATACGTCACGTGCTGGGAATTCTGGTCACAAATCTCCCAACGGAATGGGCTTTCATTGTATTCACCAGGAATTCCATCGAGTCGCTTCATAAGTTGATTTCCTTCGCCCCCTTGAAATCTCTTGCTGGCTGCAACCCGAGTTCAATAGGGATGTGAAGCAGGCGGCCACCGCGGCATTAGCGACGACCAAACCGGGCGTAGGGTTGAACCCTCTGGATAAAGCGAATCCACAGAATCTCCCCGACCTTCAGAGTCACCGGCGGGAGTTTCCGGTCATAACCGTGCCCACGATCACCCTTGAAGGTGATGCCAATGGTGCTCCGCACCCGGACGCCCCATCCTATCGCAAGAAATTCTCCGGCAAATACTCGCATCAGATCATCAAGGGCGGCGTTGGGCACAATCCGCCGCAGGAAGCCCCCCAGGCATTTGCCGACGCGGTTGTCGAAGTTGACGGTTATTGATCTGAAGGAATGAAGCCGAACTAAAATTGTGGAGATGAACGGACGCACAAATGAGAATCGAATGAGTCAGACGCTTGAACGCAGCACCGCAGCATTTATCAGCTCGCTGTTAACGACAGTGTGCCGATATACGACTTTCGTCAGCAGACGCACGCGCTGTGTTGGTGAATTCGCAGACAGCCGGCGCCGAGAGGCTGCCCGTAGAGATAAACGACCGGATGATTCCTGGCCCCCGGTGGGCACGACATGTCGATTAGCATGGACGTATTTGACGCCGCACCACGACGGTAATGCTCCTCGCGCAACGGTCGATTTCAATTGTTTCGCCGTAATCGAGTCAAGTGGCAATTTCCATAAACGGTTCGGAACGATCGAGCCGGAATTTGGAGGCAAGATAAGACGTGTAGAAACAATCCCGAATGAAGATATTAAGAACTTTGCGGGCAACCCCCCAATGGCGAGCGCCACGTGGAAGCGCAGCGCGCAGTTCGTTGGTAGCGCGATCCAATTCGGAGGCGAAGCGTGCGTCGCTGTCAACCGAGAAGCGCGAAAGATCAAGCTGGCGAAGAAAGTCGCGTGCCGCACGGACGACGACTTTGCCGCCTGCTCCACGCACACTGGACGCGCTCACCGCGACCCGCGCCGTGCGGCTTTGTATCGCACGAATGAAGTCATTCTGGTTCATCACAAGAGCGACATAACGGTTGAGTTGACGCGGCGGCCCTAGACCGCCATATTCATTCCATAAGCGAAAATGCAAGAACTTAAGTATAAATTCGACAATCCAGGACGGCTAGAGAGGGATTGATATTGTAACCGTACGCGAGTACAACGCCCCTACAGTGGCCGAAGGTGAGGACGGTCACTGGCCCAGCCAAACCGCGTCGCTACTCAGGGGTGAGGACGGTAACGCCTTTTTGTCTTCACCCGCTTGATTGGGCTTGAGAAGCGTGTTAGCGTTGCCTCGTCAGTTCTGCAATCGGAACCTCCGCAAATTCGGAATGAAGGAGGTTCACGCTATGGAAGCAATCTTGCCGGGCTTGCTGATCGCTGAGTTGGTGCTTCTGACTATTAACATAGTCTTAGAACTAGCGAAGCGCCGAAGGAAGTAAGTCAGAACCGAAAGGAAACCACCCTATAAGTTCATAATTCATTCAATTCATTCAATTCATTCAATTCATTCTCATTCATAATTCATACGCATTCATACATTCATACGCGATCATACTTCATAGGGTGTGGGCTCATCTTAGATAGATTCGAGGACGCACACTGGGGAGAGAGTGGTTCCGAACTGAAAGCGGCGGCGGGTCTCAAAGCCCGCCGTTTCGCTTTTTGTGCGACGAGAGTTATCTCCCCTTCACTTTTGTTCTTGACGGTTTTGACGTACTTATCACCTATGTCTTCAGGAAAGCTAGGCACAGCTCACAATTAAAGTATACCCGGCTCAAGTAGTTAATCCGATCCAGTAAGGGCGCGTTATGGTTGTACATAACCCTTTCACCCAAAGTGAGCTTGCTTCGCGAGCGCAACAATAGAGCTGAACCCGTTGCTGGTTTCCTCACGGACCCGGAGGGAGCGAACTTTGTCTCAATCGGAGAAGTATCTCGTCAAGGTGAGACACTGTGGCTGACCGCTCATGAGTTTCCTTCGGGTGCCTTTGATGGTCTAGTGGAGCTCATGTTGGTCCTAGGCGACGGGCGCCAGAGTCGAGTCGTTGATCGCTGCCTAATTCGCGTCGCGCCGTGGGTCATGTGCGACTCAACGTGCGCACCAAAGACAGTGTACGTTGTCAACAACGCGGATCCCTCGAAGCAGAACACGACGGAGAATGCCGAGTTCCTCGGTCGAGCTGGTAATGGAACTCATCCTCCATGTGGTGAAACATGCGCCGGCGCAGTCGCGGAAGGCGAGGTCGTACATAACGCTCGAACAGGTAGCTCATGAATTCCGAATATTCTTGGTCGTTCATGGGTGTTTGGACTTAACGTTGGTATCTTACCCTTAAACCTTGTGACCCTGAATAGCGGTCCTTTGGGCGCGACCTAACCCGTTGCTAACATTGGTCCACATAGTAGTGTGGGCCAACACAAAAGGAAGGAGCCGGAGCTTGAATCCATTTGATATTTACGCGACGATGCGCACCGAGATTATCTCTAATCACGTTCTGATGCATTGGTTCAGTATTATTGTCGCAATCACGCTCATGATTGGTGTTTGGTTCGTAGAAAACAGGAAGACAATAATAAGTGTTTTCTTACCACTGCTCTCCTTGGCATGGGCCGCTTCTATGGTGAGGTTTGATTTTTTTATTCACCGTCAGGCGGCGTATCTTCGACTCCTAGAGTCGCAGTTATTAGAAAAGGGTACGTCTGGTCCGCTATGGGAAACATGGAAGGCGTCTTCCAAGTCTACGCCCTTTGTTGTGCCAGCTCTAGATGTGATAGCCGTTGGCGTGATCGTAATACCAACCCTATATTTATTGTTTGGACCCGCGCAGGAGTTGTGTCAAACGAAAGGTTGGGGCTGGGCGAGAATCTATGCCTGGAGCGTTTCTATGATTCTCTTTCTTTTGCTCGTGTCCCTCGTCGCAATACCGAAGATCGCCGGCCATTAGCCGAATGAGTACCCAACTGCCGTAAAAGGAGTGTTAATGCGTCATCTCACCGACAAAGAGTTAGAGACTTTCAGAAGAGACTATCAGGACAAAGAAAGAGAGATTCAACGCTACATCGGTGTTTATCTCTCCGGTCTCGTGCTTGTAACCGGGTGGATCATCGGCCCTCAGTCCAGGCCGCTATTGGTTATGGCCTTAGGAAATAGCGGCTACAACCTTTATGCGTTCTTGATTTTCGTGGTCCTCAACATCCTCTTCACGAACTGCCTTATCTATAAGAGCCTCATAATCGACGAAATTACACAGTTTATGACCGTCGTTGCCAAATCGGACAGTGGATTTGTGTACTGGGATAGCTGGCGACGCAGTCCACAGAGTGCTACAAAGCCCGTTAGAGCAATCTACACTTTAACGTTGAGTGTTCTTCCAATTGCGGTTTCCGTACTCATGATGTTCGGAGTTTGGAATCTACTCAAAGCCGATCCAAATCAATTGGCAAACAGACTGGGCGTGCTTGAAGGTCCAATCGCTTCGGGAGGAAGCGACTCGAAGGATGCCACAGATTCCGTTAGCAGCAATCAGCCGTTGCATGAGCTTTATCTGATTTGCAGGTCGAATTGCTCGAAGCTGAGGTTTCATGGGGTGATGAAATCATCAAGAGTCAGGGTCTTCTTCGTGAATGCGTAACTTCGTTGTTTTTGAATGTGTACCGCCGGCTTTGGCAAATAGACTCTTCACGCAAATACGAAGTAGACAACGACACCCAAAAAGAAATGGATCGAATTCTGTATAAGAGCATTTCAAATCCCGACGTCGATCCATTCGGCGACGAAATAAAGAGTTCGATAGAGCATATCGAGGCATATCTGAAACCATTTTTGAAACTCTAGACGACCGCGACGCATTTACACTTGTCGAAAAAGAGTGTGGCTCCAATGGCAGACCTTTTTGTACATCTAAAAATCCCTATTCCGACTGAGCCTCTAGTGGGTGCGCCAGCCTTGACGTTCGCCCGATGGCTTCCAATCGGCGATCGCCATGCGATAAACGTTGACCGGGACAATATGTCGCTCAAGCTTTGGTTCGACATCACCTCGACTTGGTGGGCCAGTCAGCATAAGGAAGAGGACCTGCCGGCCATGATAAATGTGCTGGCGCATCGGGTGTACGCCGAGGCAGTTGTCCGAGAGGTTTCTGATGACTTGCTGCAGTACATGGCTCAACGGGATTTTACTCGGTCTGCTACTCCAGAGGAGCAATCACTGCAGGAACGGTATGACGAGATTGCTGAGCGGCTGCTTATTCTAGTTCTTCAGACCCTCAACAGACTGCTATCGTATGTCCGCAGTATAAAGGGCCAGTATTGGCTCAGTGAGTATCCGATCGATAGCGGCCAGATGTCGTCCTACTATGTTCAGTTTGAGGCAAAGGCGAAGAGCAGTAGCGGTTCTTGGTTTCGCTTCGGACCGAGCAACATTGACTCACGGTCCATCGAGTTCGTGCCGGAGGAGCGATACGTACGCCCTGATGAGTGGGACGAGATCCGCACTTTCGTTGGGGGGGTGGGCCGGACACCCCTTGCGCGGACGCTCCTTGCTGGCGCAGAGGCTCTGGCTGCTGAGGGGCAAAGGAGAAGCGCACTCACTGAAGCTGTTACCGCGCTTGAGGTCGCCCTTTATTCTTTCGCCACTCACCCGAACGCAGAATGCGCGTTCGGTCCGATCTTAGGCCAGCGAATTAATGCTTCCTCCCTGAAGCATCAGGTTGAGCACATGGGACTGACCGGCAGTATCAGCTATCTGCTGCCCGTTATTCTTCCAGAATCGACTTTGCCAAAACATGTCATACACGGGTGTCAGCTAGCAATCGCTCAGCGACAGAACGTTGTGCACCAGGGTCAGCGTGACGTTCAAGTCGGGATCCTAAGGACAAGCCTGGCCGCGATCAGGAGGATGTGTGAATTGCTTGAGTCACTTACCTTGTTGAGCCCGCAAGAGGATAAAGATCTCAACTAATTGCGCAAGACTTGTCCGATCATTTTCCTTGCCTAAGCGCCCGAGTCGAGGGATTCGAAATTGCTATGAATTGCATTGACACAGACGATAGCACGTCTTGCCAATTATATCGTTGAGCGTTTCGAAGATGTGAAACTGCCAAAGCGAAGCACGCTTGAGAGTCTCGACCAACGTTCCATTCCCGACAACCGTACCCCGTAGCATCGAACAACCTTCTGAAGTAGTATACAATTGTGGGTATCATGCTTAGCATAGCCAGACCTGTTTTGAGTCAATTCGAGGTTGAAGTTCAGGCCAATGAGGTGCCGCTTGCTCTTTGACCCTCGGATGGAAGTGATTGACGGCGATCAGCTTTGCGGAGCAAGACTTCTATCCAGAGAGGTCCAATCAATAAATGCAGCCGGCGCAACCACGACGACTCGGGTTCGGCAGGAAACCATCGATGATGACTAAACAGTGCAGGAGTTCTGAGAAATGAAAGAACCGTTATTGGGCGTGTTGGCGCACGCTTCTGCTACAGATGTCAGGGGCGACAATCGCTCGGTTGTGATGAGTTGTTGTCGGTGGAGAGAATCTGCCGTGCCAGTTTGATAGATAGGGATCTACAGTCGATCGGTCTCGAATCCGTTACCATCTACACCAAAGTTCCGACCGAAAGTTACGATGACCAATAAGCCCAGGAAACGCTATGCGGCCTTTTCTTTCCCATTTTCAAATCGCAATACCTCCTCAAGAGAAAACGATCTATAAATTGAGCTATGACGACTGTCGTATGGTGCTGATGGTTGCCGGTAGGCCCGCGATTGAACAGCCGGAGCTATTGCGTGAGCCCGGGACAAAAACGACATTCGTCGCGCAGGAAACCACTGATGACAACTGGAGGGAGTCCTCCACTCCTAATCTTCAGTTCGAAAGTCGATATAGCCACAGTACTGTCTTCGTGAAGTCGATTGGTTTGTTAAAGGAATAATCTACAGCTTGGATGACAATGCACCCGCAGCGAAATGGATGAACCACCCAGCCCGCGCGCAATATGCTGAATCAAAAATCTATCAACTCTCAAAGGCCAGGACTTTAGGGTTCCAAATTCCAAACACTCTAATTTCGAACGATCCGGTTGCGGTTCGTCGCTTTTGGCATGAAAGGGAAGGGAGGATCATTGCCAAGCCTTTACGCATGGGGTACTTCGATTTTGGAGATCGGCAGACCTGCGTATTCACAAGTCCAGTAGCCGAGGAACATCTTCGCGACGACGAAGGAATACAACTAGCGCCTGTTATTTATCAGGGACTAATTCAAAAGGCTTGTGATATTAGGGTCACTATTGTGGGTAAGAGGGTATTCTCCGCAGCGATCGATTCTCAGAGTATTCCTTCGGCTGACATCGACTGGCGCCAGTCGGACACAGAAGATTTACCGCACTCTGTTCACCAACTCCCACCGTCTATAAAGGCACAGTGTTTGGCTTATATGGATGAATTGGGACTGAGCTTTGGTGCTCTTGATTTGGTCCTGACTCCGCAGAATGAATACGTATTTCTTGAGATCAATTCGGCCGGACAATGGGTGTGGCTTGAGGATAAACTGGATCTACCAATTTCAAAGACGATCGCAGAATGGCTTTGGACACCGAAAAGCAACTAACTCGCAGTCAAAGTCTGTGGGACTCTGTTGTAGATCTCTTCTGGCCCCGTGCGCCTGGTAGATCGCCTGCCTCAGCTCTTGAACCGGCTTGGCCTGAGTCAATAACTATTAAGGTCGACACGCCGAGGCCACTCACGAATCGCTGAGGGAAGAACATAAGACCGAAATAGAACGAATCAAAACTGTAGAAACGAAACTGCTGGGCATTTCGGGATTGGCACCGGTGGCGATGGCTGTAATTGTGGCTGCGTTCACGGTTTTAGCAAACCGCAGCATACAGGCATTCACTCTTATCAGTGTCTTGTTCGTCGGTATTGTCGGGGGATATATTTCGCTTGAATTGCTGCGAGCGATCATGGCTGCAATTGCTGGCCTGAAAAGACGCTCTTTCGTCGGTATTTCCTTAAAGGATTTATATCCACTGCCGGATGAAAGCAGGGAGAGCTATTTAAAAAGAAGTTGCAGTGAGTTGGCCGAGGTTATCCGGAACAATAGGGCCGAAATTGATGCCAAGGTCACTTGGCTGGATGTGGCTCATACAGCCATTCGGAACGCTGTGGTTGGACTATTGTTGCTTGTTATCACAATAATTGGCCTTGCCGTACTTCAAGCAATTCCTCAATAGAATCGGAATAATTCTACAAGCGCCAGAGCGAAACGAAGACGATATGACGCTGAAAACTCTGGGCCACTGCGACAACGCTCACCACACCAATTGTGACAAATCTTACTCCTGCCAGCCTCAACGCGTCCCCTAATCTGGGTGCCTTTTGCGGTCATCATTGCGGCAATTGAAGAGAGCCGCGCGCGCGACTGGTGCGCGCGAGCCCTTATGTCCAATGGGAATTGTGAAGGAGAGTGTTTGACCAGGCTTTGTTTAGGAAGTCTCGTGGCGCCGCCAGCGCCTCGGAAATGAGTCTGGTAGGCCTGCTTGCCGGTGTTTCCTATTTGACTCGCGAACGTGGTTCCGCCCTTTTTTTAGGTTAGATCTTCTACAATAGGTTGTCGGGGCGGACGCCGACGGTTGCGAATCCTTTGATTTGGAGTTTGAGTAGATCGATTTTTTGGTAGGGAAGTTTGAGTTGCTTTTTAGAAGCCGTGAGGCGTTTGATTGGGTCGGTCAGACAAACCGGGGAATGGATGAAAGCTGGATAAGAATTATTTCATCGCGTTTCTGGCAAACCGGACAGCGTCGCTATAAATACGCCAAGCCTCCCCTTCGTCGGCGCTCAGCACTTTGGATCGGTAAAGGAATTTTTCACCAATCTGCTTCATTTCGGGAGCACGACCTAGAGCTTCCTCTAGCTGGACATATTTAATGGCCAACTCCGCAAGTTCCTTGCGGTAATAATCCTGGGCTGTGTCGTCTGAGATTCTACCTTCGTACATCTGAAACTGGAGTGATGGCAGGTTTTCGAAAACTCGTCGAACAAAGGCTGGCTTGTCTTTCGGCATTAAAGTCAATTGAATTGGCTCAGCCGGTGACTTCTCGCCGATGGTTCGGTATAAGCCGCTTATATTTCCTTTGAACCAATGGTTCGTCGGCAGAGCGGCAGACTTTGCAAACTGTTTTAGCGTTGGCGCTTTTCCACCTTTCTCACCTAATAGAAGATTGAAAGCGTTTGCCGCGGCTTTGATTTCTGATTCCCAACGAGCGCGCGCGAGTATGCGTTCAGATATTGGTCCGCCCAACTCCGGCGGTGACGAGTAATAATGTCGCGCAAGATCTCAAATCCCTTTCGCCGAGTGCCGGCGCTCATGCTTACCGTGAACGAAAAGCCATGACCCACTTCTGTTGTCGACTCGTTCCGTGTAATGGCCTCTTCCGGTCCCAATCGACTCTCACCTTCTATCAACTCAACGAACAACTGCTCCGAGACGGGCGTTTGCATTTCCTTTAACTCGTGCAATTCCCGTCGCTGATGATGGGCGAGTCCCGCCATGTCTGTGCGCGAATATGGCCCTTCACAAATAAACCATGCCGTTAACGCACAACTTTGCCAGAAGAAAAGAGCTGGTCCGAAAGTCTCTGCCATTAATCGATGAGGAAATGGTTCCGTGACGATTCGGTCAGGCCATTTTGTCAGCACGATGTTTCCCCAAAGCGATTCTATTTCGTTGTTCAACTCGGAGGAAAATACTTCGCTATATAGGTTTGGCTGATACGGAGTTTCGGCATTACGCTCGAAAGCTATTGAACCAGTTTCTTCAACCAATCCCCATAACGGTTTCATCCCGGTCTCTTGTTTCGCATGAATGTCATCAAACGCATCCCAGAATTTTTTGAGCGTGCTGATCCGCGCTTCAACAGGAGACGTTCCTGCGGATTCGCCCCAAAGGGCTGCAGCGATTCGCTCCACCTCTTCAGGTGAAATTCCTTGACTCGCGGCAATCTCAGCTGCGCGGCTCGCACCTCTACTCTTAACGGAGTTTTTGGAAGAGCGGTTACAATCTGCTCTTCAGGGTGTGGCTGTTCGCCAAGGTAGTCCAGTAAACCAAGCCAGTCGCCTTGGAAGAATCCCGACAGTGTGGTTTGGAATGGCTTAGTCAAAGCTTGCTTGCGCTTCACTCTTCCATCCGCTTTTGACTTCTTGTAATACTGCTCAAGCAAGGATCTGAACATGAAGAGGCGATATCTCGTACCGATTCGCGAATCCGCATTGCCTCCCAGGACGAGCAGAAAGTGTTGTTTAGCTCTTAGTTTGGACGAGGCATCAGGAAACTCCTTCCAGTTAGTACGCAGAGCCGACAACTCAGCCGTTTTTTGAAAACCGAGACTGTCAACGAAGAACTCTACTTCGTCCCAAGCCTCAGCCTCGTCTTCTGGCAGTAGCGAACCAGATAGTCTTCCCCGCAACTCAAACGGATGTATGAGTCTCTCGAACATGGGCCCAAGCACCGCCCAAAAGAAGATGGCTTCAGCAGAGACTTTGAGAGGTACTTTGCCTCGCTGTAAGGACGCTAAAGCGTGAGGAAACCTGAACCCTTGAGACAGATAAGACGGGAAGTTGGCGACGCCTCCACCTAAGCTAGCTTTGTCAGGAAGAAACCAAGCCCCTTTAGATTGTTGTTGCGCAAGACTATAGGAATCAGAGAGAAATTCACGTTGTTCTGGCGTTAGACCTTCTATACTAAGCGAGTTCTCGTATACATCGTTCTCCGTCATGGAGATTATTCGCTCGCCTTGTAGACTGCGAACCAACACACTTGTAATTAACGCGTCGAGGATCGCAAAGCTCTGTCCCCGCTTCTCTTGATCCTCAAGTTCAAGGAAGGCTTTTACTGATGGGGCTTCGAGAGCCCTACGGCCAAATGAGATTGATTCGCTATTCATTGAATTGTCTCATTACTTGTATGAACTGCTCGAAAGTTACCGGGTTGCTGGTGCTCTGTACGTACGCCGAGTAGCGTTGTGCCAATGCTTCCTTCTCGCGCTCCAAACGACGAGTTTCAACACGCGCTTCATCGTGAACTATTCGTTGTTCGATCGCGCCGCGTTCGAAGAGAACAAACGCATCGGGATGAGAGGCCGTATCATGGCCGCGTGTTCCTGGAAGTGCGTCACCATCCTCTACCTTCCGCCATCCTTCGGGGATCACATGCGCGGTGAGCGGATCCATTTCGTTCTCGCGATAGATAGTATCGATGTGTTCATCCAACCCCAGCTCGGCATGGTAGATAATGTCGAGAAACTGTTCAGCCGGGCCGACCCTGCCGGTCAATGCCGGATGTTGAATAGTGCGTATTCCACGACCAATGAACTGATAAAACTCGCTGAAGCTGCCGTAGGGACGCATTGGAACAACCACTGTGATGGGTGGGAAGTCATAGCCTTGTCCTAACACTTTAACTGCACTATTCCCTGAAGATCACCTGAGTCTTGTTCGTAACGCGCTCGCGTAGTCTTGATCCGAGCTTCGCTCATGGAATGATGGAGATGGGAACAAGGTATCTTGTTGTCCTCAGCGATCCGCGCTATCTGTTCAGCATGCCGTTCACCTAAGGTGGAAAAAAGCGCACGCGGTTTCACTGGCGACAAGAGGTCAGTCTGCAGGTCGAGTGCATTTCGCACCTCCCGCATAATCATGCGAATCGGCGCGTCAGATTTGGCAGTTATTCTGGCAAGCTTTCGCTCATCCTTAACTAACTCAAGTAATGCTTCACGACCGACAATCTCCTCGCGGCTGCCATCAGGCCAAACCATTTCGTATGTTGTCTCTGCAGTGTCAGGTGCAAAGCGGTGAACGCGCAGGTTCTTAGCATGCCCATCCGCTATCGAATCAATCAGACGGTAGCGATAGACCACATCCGCGTCGATGGGCTTTCCGTCAAGTCTTTGAAAGCAGGCTGACATCAAAAGTGTTTTAGCAAAATTGAAGTGTTGGAATGCTCGCTGGTAGGACTCTGAGGCTGCGATATGAGCTTCATCGACGACTATTAGATCGATGTCGTCGTTCTTAAGCTTTGCGAGCAAATCATCCTCATCCGACCCTGTTCCAAGAGAATGAAAATTCGTTACGATAATATCTGCCTTGAGTAGGTCTTCTCGCTTCACGCCATGTATCGGCCCTTCTTCTCGATCGAGCGTTAACACCTGCGGAGGCTTACAACCAGGAATGAGCGGTCCGTTAGGCAACCCGTATAAAGCGTTGCCGACGGTTTGATGGTCAAACGCCTTGTCAAACGTTCCCCGGATCACACTGCCTGGAGTAATGACCATTGCTCGCACCTCTGTGAAAGCAAGGCACGCACAAACACCGAGCGCCGTTTTTCCTGCTCCAACCGACATCACACAGGCAGCGTTGATGCCACCTGAGTGATAGTAATTGCGGAGAGCAGAAAGCGCCTGACTTTGACAATCGCGAAGCGTCTTCAGATTGAGCTTGTCTCGAACGGTGTCAAAATAGGATTCCGGTGAAGTGCTAGTCATATTGTTAAGAACCTTCTGTACGGATGAAAGACGTAAAGAGGATTGGAATCCATTTCTGGCTTCTCGACTATAGGGTCATCTACAAGAAGCGTTCTGAGCAATGGGTCAAGACTCAATAACGCTTGTAGTTGAGAAACACAGCGAGTGGTATCCAGTCTTATGGAATCGTATGAGAATCGCAGTACCGTCCAGCCTGCGGCGTGAAGATCATTTTGTCTCAGCCGGTCATAACTGAAAGCATATCGGTTACCATGAAACTCGAAACCGTCAAGCTCGACGGCAATTCGCAATCGTTCGCCCGTTACAGCGTAATCAATCCGATATTTCCGACCATCAAATAGAACTTCAAATTGCGGTATGACCTCACTTGTGATTGCTGACGAAACAGCGGGCGTAAACACCCAACGCAGAAAAGCGTATTCAAGAAACGAATCGGATGAGAGCTTTTCTAAAGCATCGGTTCGTTCAGCATCCGGTCGCCACTATACGCGGCTGATTCGTTCCTTCAGTTCTTCAGTCTTACCTTGACACTGCTCAAATCGTTCCGCGATCGTTGCAACCTCGAGGGCCTCTCTGAGATATCCTTCTCGCTCGTACAAGCCGATTAACTGATGAAAGGCAGAGACGCCAAAGAATCTCCTTTCTCCGCGTCGTTCGGTCGCAAGCTTTGCCAGTTCCTCATCCTGAATTGTTATTGGCTCAACCGTAATCGTTTCCGGATATTGCTCGATCAACTTGATGTCGAGCCAGCACAGTCGCTCGACCTCCTCAAGGATCCAAGGTTCTTCTCGCGCGTTAGCACGAAGCTCGTCATGCCCATGTTGAATTGCGAAGTGATAGTCAGTGAGTGTTCCGGGGAGTTCTAGAGCCTCGCGCAATTGCCTGAGAGCGGTTTGGCCGGTAGTCTCCCCGGCTAAAGGTTTTGTCTCCCAGGTTTTTGCTGGTGACGCGGAGGTGCTTCCATCCTTTGTTGGCCAGTGCATGGACTCATGTACTCGGCCGTGGAACTCGAATCGTGCTTTCTTCGGAATGGCGTCATGCCCGGCCAGTCGGGTGCGATCGACTGCTTCGTTAACATAACGGATGCCAGGAACGTCTCCGAATCTAGGAAACCATTTTTCCATGGGATTCACCTCAACATCAAGGAACCGCGATCAAGCGCGACTGCTTTGATATTCTATCCTCAACGGTTGTGGTGAGACTTCGAACTTATCCCGGACGAAAGTGACGTAATGTATATCATTGCGTGTGCTGCGATCTTTTAGGAGACGTTCGTACTTTGCCAAAGCCTCGATGCTGTAGTCGACTTCCGAAACGGCAGGAAGAGTTACAATAAGCGTAGCTTGATTAACCCGAAACAGAGTTGACACGGCGAAAAGACGGTCATGCCTGGTGCCGTCATCATAATGGAACAGTAGCGTTGCGCCTGACAATGTATCGGGGGACTCATTTAGAAAACCTCTCAATGACGTAATGACGGCTCCCTGGAACCGTGCAAAGTAATCTCGCGCTCTGTCTTTCGTCGCACGGTCATTGAAAAAACCTGCCAGCGATCTACGTACAATACCTACGGGGTCCAATGCGTATCGATAACCGACCAATTTGAAAACGGTCAAATAGGCACTTTTGATCAGAGCTCCCACCAGGCAAGATCATTTACCGTGATGACCCATTCGACATCGATGTCCTTATAGTCGCCGACGATTTTATTGTCCCGAAGAAAGGGCGAAGCAACTATTCCACCCGCGGAGTCTTTTAGATCAACTCTACTGAAGCGTCGCGTAGCTTCATCACCGGCGAAAAAGCCCTCTACCCTTTCCCCTGTCGGTAATTTGATCGTCAGAGTTTTGACTTTGGAAAGATGCTCCTCGGAACTTAAGACTGGAAAATTCAGATACTTGATTAAGTCAGGTTCTATAGTGACTCCAAAATGACCATCCAAATCCTTAGGTTGAGGTATCGTTAGCCGAGATGCCTTTTGCAGACCCTTGTTAAGAATGTGACCGTCACAAAGGTCTTCAAACGGAATATCACGCAACGTGATGGGGCAGATCATGCCCTTGGGCTTTTCCCGCTTCAGCTCTTTGTAGTTAGCATTAAAGCCAGCAGTTGTCGCAGCATCAAATTTCATAGTTTACATCTTACCAAAGCGGCCTGTTCAAAGTGAGCGATAGCCCCGACGATATGATGAAGAAACAACAACCTGAAAGCCTGGATTCGTTCGACAGAGAATCTTTCATAGCCTTATTCGAAAAGGTGATTCCTCAGTTCATTACCGAGATGGGCGATCTTCTGGAAAGGCCAACTCCTCGAGTGACGAGACGTAACAGGGAACAGATTTCCAATGACATGGCTTGGGGACTTGATGTTTCACTTCCTCAGTTGAGCGCCCTTGAAACAATCAGCAAGGATCCAAAGCGAGTCGACGAAGGCTATCGAATTCTGGAACAGTTACTGCGGACTCTTCTCCGCCGCGCAAAGTTCAGGCTTAGACCAAAAGAAGATGCTTTTGATTACTTACTTCGAAAGTCTGCTTCACTATTGAGGTCGCCATACGCGGGAGCAAAAAGTCTTGCGTATAGTTTTTTTCATTGGAAGCGCCTCGGGGGTCTGAGGATTGAGAACGCGAGGAACACCCAGCTTATATCATACTGTTATGTACTTTGGAATAGCAACCCACATACAGCATTACTGCCCAAGCTGACATTCCTCGCGTTGACGACTCTGGGTCAGTCTTATTGCAGCGTATGCGGTCAGCACGTAGCGAATTACAGTAAAAGCGACAACAGATTTGAATTGAATGCCAAACATTGTTCGGGGTCAGAAGAGACGGGCTATGGTTCTTAATCTGTATGGTGCGAGGAATCGGCGGAACGCAGAGAATTCATGCTCTGCGGTGCGTCGGCTCCTGGAAATGAGGCCGCACACCCTATGTGCAGTTTTTGAGACCAGCGAAGAAACAAGGCATTCAATTACCGCCGTTTTCACCGGCAATTCTTTTCAATCACTGTCATTTTGTCCATATAACCTTTTCTTTACTTCGAGCTGCTGCTTACCAGCCAATTCCGTCTTTTGGGAGAGTTGTTTCTTTGCTTCAAGTTGTTGTTTCCCGGCTAACTCGGCTTTTTGGGCAAGCTGCTTCTTGGCCTCCATTTGTTGTTTGCTCACTAGCTCTGACTTCTGAGCAAGTTGCTTCTTGGCCTCTATTTGTTGTTTGCTCATCAGCTCCGACTTCTGAGCAAGCTGCTTCTTAGATTCCAACTGTTGTTTGCTTGCCAGTTCAGCTTTCTGCGTAAGTTGCTTCTTTGCTTCCAACTGCGCGGCTGCAATTTGATCCTTCATTGGAGATGCTCCTTTTGTTTAGATATTCGGCACATTGTTTACGACAAACTCGACTTGTTCCGGGGTTAGCCCTTCAAGAAGGTTTTCCCTGGAAAGAGAGGCATCTGTGAACGCACAACCTGCGGTAAGACTGGGACTTTCACCCATCTGTATCCTTCTGACTTGCTCTTCGAACCCTGCCTGACAAAGGTTAGATAAGGGACAAGTGATGCACGGAGTCCGGTCTCGATTAGCCGGTAAGTAGCTGCGCTCGCTAATACAATATTCCTCGAATTCGGGTCCATCATACCTGTCACTTGGGTTAACCTTGGAGAGCGTTTGACTCATGAAGTATTCACCTCCGAAGATCAGGGTCGAATGATTTTGATTTGTGCGTTTTCCGCGGAACACATCGTATTAGTGAGGCTAACCTTAAAGCGTTTGTTAGCAGGAAAAGATTGAGAAGCAACGAAGATATGCTTGGGAACCCAGAATGTCAATAGTAGGAAAAGCTGTGTAGTGCTCCGTTAGTGTGTTGCTGCTACATGCTATCAATGCGTTCGGGCTGCACAGCCCAGGGAGGAAATCTACGGCGACTCTTCGCCTCGGGATCAAAGACACTGGCGAGTGCCTTGCACATCGTTCCCAATGCGAAGGAACAGAAGAAGCTCCTTCGCGCTGTGTTGGACCGGATCCCAAAACTGGCCAAACCCTGGCTGCTTGCGACAGTACTCATCGTTATTCTCATGGTTCTGGCCGGGACGCAGATGTGGGCTGTGGACGACTGTCGCATGGTTGAGGAGAATCGCCAACTCGTCACCGGCACTGTCGTTTCCGCCGCCGGACAACAGAATGGCGCGCGGCACTTTGGCCTCGCAGAGCAATTTCTCGGGTGCCGTGCCACAGTGTTCGCCCCGCTCGTATTTCGAGCTGGGAGATTCACCCCGTGTACTCAATCTTTGTCTGCAAGAATGCCACTCTTGCAGCATGCCCACCCGGCGCAGCGAATTGGACGCCGTTTCACGTTTGGGTCAATCTTCCGGATGACGAAGATGAGAACCACTACATTCGGAAAAGAAGCGAAGTCTTGCCCATAAACGAGCTGCTGTACGATTCAAGACTGTCTTCGGACTCCCAAGCATTGATAGCGTTAGCTGAAATTCGTCGGGGTTTTGGAAACCTGGAGTACGGCGGACTTATGAAATATTCATTTGCTGCCCGCCTTTTAGGGCGATGTCGAGCTACAGCTTCTCTCAGATTCGTACGCCGAGTGTGGCTAATGCATCAAAGAGTGTCTTAAAAGCACCGCGATCCTCAAAACTAAAAGAAAAATCAATCCCAAATAGCGAAGAGTTACCAGTTGGTCCCTCATTAATAAACTGTGACACACTCGCTACTAGTACAGACCCCGCCGGTAACCAGTCGGGCAATGGCCTATCAAGCGCGATTTGCTCCACAGTACGATCTAAGGTTTCCTCCGCACTCAGTATCCTCACAGCACAACCACGTCTGTGTACTGTTGCAGAAGGAAAAACAACGGCACGAACAGGATATGGGATATTACCAACAATAGAGGGTAGAATCTCGGGAATAGCTGGAGCATATGCTTCGTACTTTCCGCCATTGAAAACGAAGCCCTTGGAATAGTCTTCATTCGCTCTATCTAGGTCGAAGGTGCGTCTCGCAATAGTAGGCCAGCGTCTCGCGTTCTCGTCAGTTAGTCGAAGCATGTGGGGAAGTGCATGAACAGTAATTTCCTTTTGACCAAGTTCGAGAACACATAGATCATTCGACACGTAATTGGCTCCGCTAAAGATCGCCTCCAGCGCCAAGGTTGTTTTGCCACATCGCCGCTGACCGATGAAGACTATTGCGGTATCACCAAAGACACCACATGACGCATGGCAATCGAATCGTCCCTCTCGCCGCCCGCCTGTTCGACCCGGATATTTTACTGTATGCTCGCAATGAGGAATATCTAACCCGTCGCGGAATACGCAGTAAATGCGTCGATCCACTCCACAATATAGGGTGACACCAACAAATGGGCTTGTATGAAGGACTGCAACATTTCCCGCGGCATCAGAAACCATTTGATGATAATCATCACCACGCCATCGCTTAACAGGCAGCCTCGGCACTCCCGACAATTGATCGCAAAGTCGTTCGACCTGTTCGGCGCTTGTCCAGGCACAAATATCCCACTCTTGTTTGTCTAACCCTTGAGTGCGACCTCTACTACTCCATGGCTCGAGAATATTGAGAAGGAAGCTCGCGCTCTCAGCATCTGCCCTACGAAACGCTATCGGGACATTATTGATGAGGAAGTAATGACAGGAGATTTGATCGGGCGGATTCACGCTCCGCCAAATTTCGTGCAATACGGACCGACTGCTCATGGCAATTCATCGCTCGCATAGCTTCGCAAACACGCAGCATAGTGTAAGAACGGAACGCGAACATCTCGATATGCGCTTCCCCAAGAGAACCCGATTTCAGTCATAGCGTTTACTGTTCTGTAGAATCCCCAGAACAGACGAGTCGCAACGTATTCTATATCTGTCTCGCCGGCGATTCGAAGTTCTATGTCTTCGACCAGATCTTTAACGGTTTCGATCCGGAACATAGATAACAGAAACCAAATCATTATTACTCTTAAATGTTCCTTACATCCAGACTCCTTATCGAAAACCTCTTCAGCCGTATTATCAATCTGACGTAAGAGTCCGCGTATGAGAGACATGGAAAGTACTTCGGACGAAATCAAATGTTGGATGTTCGAAATATGTATAAAGACCGCTTGATATTCAAGAATGTCTCGAACGCGAATCACCTCCCCGGAGATAGTCCGCACGCGAATGCTGGCGCTGAGAAAATCGTGCCATTCTCGAAGTTCACATGGGATGCCTTGCTCAAATACTAACGTCCTGTATTCAACAGATGAATCCAATACGGGTGGCTCAAACCATCGCATCATTGTGGCATGAATATAATCGTGCGATGCGAAGCTCATCATCAATCGAAAGCTTCGAAGGAAGACCCTCCTACCATCCTCATCCAGTTGCTTAATCATGTGGTAGAGTTGAGAGTCAAGGAACAGCGCAGGGTAGATTATCTGCCATAGCCTATCGCGACGGTCACGAGCGTATTGAATGCGGAAGGCATAGTAACTACTAAACCCCGGAGATTGAATCTGGGAAATCGCCTCTAGTCGAGTGGATTTTGTGGATGCTCCGCAGTCCAGAGCCAAATGTACGCGGGTGTTAATTCCTTTCGGTGTGAATCGTGTGCCGGGCCACGGTGAACAGTACAAGTAGGGCTTGTGAGTATAGATTACACGCTTGGCTAAGGTATTGACGAGGTAAAGAGAGGAGACTTCGAAGCCAAACCATTCGTCCCATGCCTGTAGAAGCATTCTCTGCCCTGCCAGTTCGCTTTCGAGTAGCCCTTCAACATCGTTACCGGATAGACTTTCCCCTACTCCTTCATCGAAAGAATGAAGCCAATTGTCCACTTCTGAGGCACCACTCCTAGTGTACAGAAGTGCGGAGAGTGATGGCATTCCCATTACTGCAACCTCAAAAGCAGTTTTTCTAAAGAATTTCCCAGTAGTTTCGATACCTGATCTGAATCCTTCGAGAGACGACCAATTACCTGCGAATAGGGCTCGAAAACATCACGACTGTCAGACGCCATTGCCCGAGTTGCGTAGCCATGCATACAGTAAAGGGTTGTTAAAGCCGACGCATCTTTGTCGTGACGAAAACTAGCTTTGGCGTCTTTCCACGCAGTTCCTTTGGTGCCCCAGTAATCTAGGAAAGGACCAGTCGTGTCCAGAACGGCCAGGACGTTACTGAGTCCGTGCACATGCAATGGCTCTACTAGCATTCGAGCGCAAGCCTCCGCCTCGAAACACCCGCAGCCGCGCAATTCACGGAACATCCATTTCGGCTTGACAGGGCCGGAGCGAAAATGCGAGTACCCTAGTAGTGTCGCCAGTAGATAGAATGCATTTACTGAGCTTTGCCCGCCCGTGCGACTAATCCCCCGAATCTCGAGATCGAGAATCTTCGTAAACTTCAAGATTGTTTCTTTTGGCAATGGAATCGAACAAACGGAGGACAAAAGCTTCCGATGTGCTTCAGCTTCCCCGAATAGGCATACCGATTGTTCAAGCTTCTTCCGCTCCCTGAATAATAGGAAGTGGAGCCGATCATCTTTTGCAAGCAATTCGGGGAAGCTGAGCGGAAAGGGTGTAAACTCGAGGTCTGGCTCGCCGTGAAGACGAAAGACTCGTTTGTCCTCGCTTAACGGTGAATCGACCCCATCAGTTAGACCAATGACGTCAATATCACCGACAAGGGAGGAATCGGTGACGACGCTACTACCCACTTGGAGAATCAGTGAGTAGCGTTTGAGTTCTCGTCCTAAGCCTTCCTCGAGCCGGTCTCGAAGTCTCGATCGAGTAGTTCCTTCGTCCATTTCTTCTCTAGTGGTACAAGTTTGTATTCGAACTTTTTCGGGTCGAGACCGGCGGCCTTCTTGAGTTCGTCTGCAGCCTGTTGAATGAGCGATTCAAGCTCATGTTCATCAGGCACGTCGTGGCCAAGCTCTTTCAAAATATGGGCAACAAAAGCAGCAGATTGTCCCATTACAACCTCCTTAGTTTTGAGAATGCAATTAGACTGCAGGGAACGAATACCGACGAATGCTTTGGAGGTTAGCTCAACTCAGTGATCACGTCAATGCTTATCCAGGTCCTTCGGACTTTGGCCTAGATGGTCAGGTCTGGGCTCCCAACGGGCGCTCCGGGATACAACTGAGGCGCAACTTTCAGTCCCCAATTTTCAAGCGTTGACGCTCCATGGTTTTTGCGACTCAGCCTCGGCGTAACTGAACATTGTAAGTTACTAACGGAATCGAACTGAATCCCGTGGTTAAGATTGAATTCCTAACCACGTTTAGATGAAGGATTGTACTTAGAGATCAGGTATCCCCGACCTCTTTGCAGGGTGAGAAAGCTATGGTGGGGTTATGACCTATGTTCTCGAGACTCAGGGTGAAACGTTAACCTGCTGTCCTCCACTTGTCGTTATATTAAATTGGAGCGTTGGCGTATTTCGTGAGAGTTTTCTAACGCGAGCCAGCGTCTCGCAAGCCCGAGTAAACCGCCTTTGGGCTGCCGTTAAACGTTTCTCCCAGTAGATTCCCAAAGTCAACGTTATCGATTGCTTCATAACGCTGGAGTAACTCAGCTCCACCAAGTTCAGTTTCAGCCAACACAACGCAGCTTGCTGAATTAGAAGTTGTTCTAATATCGGCGCACCTTCCGAGCCAAGCTCTTTTTTTAAGACCTGGAGACGGTGCTTCCAACATTCCTTTACGGCTCTTGTGGCACGGGCATTCTCAATCACTGTTAGTTCAGCAAGTAACCTGCGCTTGCAACACCGCGCCAAAGCTCCAAAGAGTTTTCGCCAACTAGAAGGTCAGAGAGAGCCTTTATGTCTTGCGACCGTGGATTCTCTTTGTTGGTTTTATCGAGTAACGCTTGGAACCTGGCCCGGATCTGTTCCGCTCTAGCGTTGATAGATTCTTCAATCGCTGGCAACATTGCGCCTCTTCCTCCATTGCCGTTTGTGAGTATGAAACCCCGCCGATAGCAGTGCCGCCTGCGTGATCAATCGAACGAGATCGCTAGCTTGCTCCAAGGCAGCTTTTGCTTTCTGTGATCTGTTCTCCTCTGCTGAGTTTATTGACCGAGCCAACTTCTCAATTAAGGGTGTATTCGACTGAATCTGCGAGATCATGTGCGCGATCTCGCCCGGCCCCACGTAAACAGATCGCACCGTCGAGCCCTGACGCTCTTTCTTGTAGTAATACGAATTATTGCCTCGTTGTTCCCAGCCCATTGTGCTACAAATCTTTCGTTGCCCCGCTTTGACTTGCCAAAGAAGTACTACTGAATGCCTAATTGGAGAAGCATCTTCATAGCTATTGTGCGGCGCAGCCTTTCTGCTTTGTGTTGTTCGCGCTGCTTTTTTTGTGCACCGCTCATTCCCACTTTGCTAGCTAGTTCAGGAAGATCGATTTTCTTAATGGGCATTCCATACCATTTGCCGCAAAATTTTTTTGTGTAACCAAACCCATGAAGCCGCTTAAGTGATTTGCGTATCGTTTGAACATGTCGTCCAGTTTTTTGAGAAAGCTCCTTAGGCCGTAGTGCCTCGCCTTCCAAAGCTGTGAGAACCTCGAAGGCTGAACGCCCTAACCCGCCTTGACGGAATGCATCCGGAAGCATAAAAGACGAAGATCGATCCATTCCATGTAAAAACATGTGAGGGAGTGGATCGAACTTCGTCTTTTCTGGTAAGCGATAGCGGTTAGCGTAAGGAAATGACGCTGCGGTGA
>JBPCLZ010000123.1:0-3212 GCA_051002775.1 Pyrinomonadaceae bacterium
TGAAAAACTGAATCAAAACAACTTCGCCTAAGCATGCAAACTCGCAACTAACTCTTGACTCGAACGAAAATGACTACGACGAAAAAGAAATTGCTCCCAAACGCCGGTTTTTCAGCAGCCTGCTAGAGGCCTAAAGTGTTGTCTTTGGTGGTCCTTGGTCTTCTGTGTTCTTCAGTGAATGCCGCGAGAAAATTTCTGCAAAACCTTTATTCATCGGTTCGATTCCGATCGCCGCCTCCAAACCTAACTCTTCCAAGTTTGGCCCGTTGGTGTCTGGTCCTAAACTCTGGTCCTTCCACCAACGATGCATGACTATTGTATGACCGTATTTATACAGTAGTAGTAAATCATCAATGCGCCTTTGACTTCATGACGCTCGCCGCATTCCGCCGCTAAAGTATCGTGAGTTAATATCGGCCCTCTTGAGCGCCTCAGACGCCACTGCTTCGGCGCTGGCTTTCGCCTGTAGAACGTCCCGCAGATAGGCGGTCAAGATTAGAATATGCTCTGGAGCAATTGGCAACCCACGGCGGGCACGGTCTTCTATTTGTTCCAACTCCTGAATGGACATAATTCACCCCTGGTTCTGAAACGGAATTTGAAATAGGAGAGAGGCGGGAAGTATAGCTCATTCCGTCCGTCCGGTGGCGTACACAAAGGGAAGAAAAGCGGGGAAGCCGGGGAGAGCCTTTCGGCGGTCTCCTGACTAGCCCCGCGATGGTCGTTACATCGGCGTCCCAATGTTTGGGCGCTCTGGCTTATATCACAAAGGCAGCATGCCTTGAATAGCTGAGGGGAATGGGTTATCTAGGTCATCGTGGGTCCCGTACATTAGGTAGACCCAACAAACAGAATTAAAGAGCGCTTCATCGGTTCGATTCCGATCGCCGCCTCCAACCTACAACAACTTGCGAGCTGTGGCGAAAGTGGATTCAGGTACACGTCGGGTCGACGCAAGCGTAGCAATGGGAACTACACTTTTATCCACAGCGGTAGCTCACACGTGACAGATTTAGAGAAGCCCGGCCCGCAGTGCTTCACGAATACATTAATCCACCTGTAGGTGTCTAAGTAGCGACAAAGGCGAGCCCATTATGAGATCGCCCTTTGCGCTCCATCTGCCCCGTCGGCCGGTGCATCCTTGTTGGTCCAAGGCGTTATTCAAGGATCAATTCTCGCATGTACTTCGTGCCCATGACATCTCGAATTTTCGACCGATCCATATAGCCTTGCATCCCCTTTTGGTCGTCAATCCCGGTAGCCTGACGAAGCACTTCGTCGGCTTTCGCTTCATTCTTCTCAAGCGAAGCAAAACTATCGTATTCGCGTAGGATCAGCATATTCCAACCGCTATCATCGTCCTAGCTGCGCAAAATCTTGTAGGATTTCATGAAACCATTCTTGATAGAAATTTCTGATTCTTTTTTCAGTTGCGTGTCGAGGTATTCCAGATAAGCTTGATCCATTCCCGGATGGTTTCTAATCATGCTTACACCCCACACCAAGCCCGGGGTGTAATATTTGTGGACTTGGCCATAGACTGATACAGCCAGCAGGAGTAGCAGCGCGACGAACGCAGAGAGCGCACTTTGTGTTTGTTTTTCATGGGCGTTTCCTTTCCGCTTGGGGAGTTGAAGGCTTAATAGACATGAAGGGCCTGTGCTATTAGAGCCTGATTGAAGTGCAACTAGATGGCTACAGAGCTAGATAGCCAGACTTTTGAACGTGGTGGCGAAGGATATTTTGATTAACTGGTTGAGTCAATCCCTTTGGTGGCGCCGATCGCCGCCTCCAATCCACTCAACAATGTACTGACATTCACAAGTTCAGTAAGAATCCGCTGTAGTGAAAAATGGAGTAAGTCCCTGCATCGTTGTGCATCATATTACCGCTGTTAGTTCAACGTACAAGTCGTCGCGGAGCACATCACATCCGGCACCGCCCACTGTAGAAGTATCAAGCTCATGAAAACAGACCAAAGGGGATCTGAGGCGAACCCACCTAATGCGATCAGCGATGCCTTGAACAGGTCAGGCAATTATTGAATGACGCTCGTGTGTGCCGCTATACAATCCGCAAGGGCTTGCCCTATCATTACGACTTCATTACTCCTTTAGCTCCGTGGGACAAGCGCCTTAACAGGGTGTTCTTGCTCATGCTTAAAGACTCTCACGTTTCAGGCTCACGCCTGTTTGAGTGTTTGTTTATGGAGGACAGATGATTGGTCAAAGGCTTTCTAACCGGTACGATATTAGGGCGGAGTTGGGTCACGGGGGAATGGGCGTCGTCTATAGGGCGCATGATCCGCTATTGAACCGCGAAGTAGCCGTCAAACTTATTCCACCCACACTACTGAGCCCGGAAACCGAACAACGTTTCCAGCGCGAAGCGCAGTTGGTCGCTCAGATGGATCATCCTGCAGTTGTCCCCATCTTCGACTTTGGCAAGCACGACGGATCGCTTTTCTTTGTCATGCCGGTCGTCGAGGGAACAAATCTGCGCTGGTTCCAGCGCGAAGGCGCGCTCACGCTTGGCGAGGTTATCGACATTGGAATTCAGGTTGCCGAAGCACTTGAGTACAGTCACTCACGCGGGGTATTCCACCGCGACATTAAGCCGGAGAACATCATGGTGATGCGAGACGATCACACTCGGCTTAGAGTCCGGATCATGGATTTTGGCCTAGCTCGCGGGGCTACCGAAAGTCGTATCACCAAGACCGGAACTATTGCCGGCACGCTCTCATACATGAGTCCCGAGCAGGTGGCGGCGAGCGGGGTTGACCATCGGTCGGACATCTACTCTCTCGGAACTGTGCTTTATGAATGTCTTACCGGCGAACCACCATTTTCGGGTGAGCTTCAGTCAATTCTCTATCGTATAGTTCACGAGATTCCCCAGCCCCCACGCTTATTGGGGGCCGATATCAATGAGGAGCTTGAGGAGGTCATCCTCACCTGCATCGCTAAAGATCCCGCCAAAAGACCACAGCACGCAAATGAGGTCGCGGAGGCGCTGCGGCGTTGCCAAACCCGACTACACCAAAGCGATCTTGGCAAATCAGTAGTAATGACTAAGACAATGATACTGCCGCGTGTGGTGCTCTCTCCTTTTATCGGCCGAGAGAAAGAACAAGCCGAATTGCAGAAGCGCCTCAATGCTGCCATTAACGGTGAATGCCAATTCGTGGTGGTTTCGGGCGAGCCCGGAGT
>JBPCLZ010000124.1:0-8369 GCA_051002775.1 Pyrinomonadaceae bacterium
ATTCCCAGCAAGCTCTTTTCCACTCGTACAACATTCAAGCCCGCTGCCTTGGCCGTTGCGGCGGTGCGCCGGTTGAAGTGATCGTCGAACAGCGGCACCGTGATCCAGTTTAACAGGTCGAAGAGCGGGCCCAACAAATTATTCGGCCTCACATGTTCAAGCAACATGACGGCGCCACCGGGTTTTACTACTCGTTGCAACTCAGCAAATGCCGCCTCCGGCCGCACGACAGAACAAAACACAAGTGTCGCAAAAGCCGCGTCAAAGGAATGATCTGCAAACGGCAGGTGCTCAGCGCAACCTTGAATCAGGTGCGCTCTTTCAGGGCGCTGTTTGCTCTGCGCGATCTTCAACATCTCGCGGCTGGGTTCGCTGGCTACCGCGAGTGCGTTGTTGGGATAGTAAACGAAATTCAGGCCAGTGCCCGCACCGATCTCAAGAATGCGACCGTCCTGCGGCAGGTATTGAAAAGTTGTTTCGCGCAACCGGGCCAGGAACCCACGATCCAGCGGGCGCATGCCGCGGTCGTAATGAGGAGCTATCTGATCGTAGGTTCTGGCATAAAAAGTAGGACAGGCATTCCTGCCTGTCCACTGACATATCTCGATCAAACAAAGGACAGGCAGGAATGCCTGTCTACCTCAGCATCATAATTACTTGCCGCTCGCGGCCGCCGTCAAACTCGCATAGAAAAATTCCCTGCCAACGTCCCAGCAAAAGCTTCCCATCTTTAAAGGGAACTGTTACCGACGAACCTACCAGGGTCGCCTTGATGTGCGCATCAGAATTCTCTTCGCCATGCCGAAAGCCCATACCGTGTTGTGGGATAAGCGTGCGAAACGCATGCAGCATGTCGCGCGGGACGTCCGGGTCAGCATTCTCGTTGACGGTTAACCCGGCAGTTGTGTGTTGCACATATAGAAACACTAAACCCTCACGCTCTTTGGAGTCCGCAAGTTTCTCCTGCACCTGTTCCGTAAACTCAACTAACTCTTCACGCGCACGTGAGCGCACTTTAAGTGTGTACATGGATGCATTGTAACAAGAAAAAAAGGCAAGACACGCTTAGCTGCGCATCTTGCCCGGTGTTGAAACACTCCCAATGAATAACAAAGCGAACTAGGGTTTCTTCTTTTCAAGGACGAAGTTATAACTCATAGCCCCACTCACTTTGACAGGCTTGTCATCGATCGTGGTCGGCTTAAAGCGTGCCTTCATTGCTGCCGCTTCGGCGGCTCCGTGCAAAGCGTCAGGCCCACTCTTCGCTTTTGCCGATACGACATTCCCATCCTCACCAATCACGATCGCCACCGTAACCTCGCCTTGGATTTTTTCTTCCCGGGCTTCTTGGGGATAAACCGGTTGCGGTGCTTCAATCAGCTCGCCCTTGTTAACCTTGTCTTTGCTCTTTTGCTTTGCGGGCGCCTTTTCTTTTTGCGGTGGTGCGGGAGGCGCGACCGCTGCGGCAGGAGTTGCAGGCGAGACGGGAGCTGCCGGTGCCGCGGTGGACCAAGGCGATGAAGGTGCAGGTGGGGCCGGAGGTGCTGCGTTCGTTGGAGCTAATGGCGCACGCGGCATCTGCCTTATTCGCTTGGTTTTTTTCTCCGCATAATCGGCATCGGAAATATTACTAGTCTCTGGATCAGACAACATTGAAAGCGACGATCCAACGAGGGTTTCTTTAGCGGCACTCGATGCACGAGGGTGGCTATAAACTCCCGCGCCAACCAAAACGACCAGAGCTAGACCGACCAGCGCGCCTGCGAACACTCGCGACCCTCCACTCACGCTGTGCTTCATATTATTAGCCATGATGTTTTCAATTCTCCTTCTTAAGTTCGAGCCACTTGCCGCGCCGGTTACCCCGGCTACTCGCCAACCAAAGCAAAAGCGCACCACCTTCAGAATGCTTGAGGCATACACTTCGGGCGCGGCGGAAATTTCCATCACTTTTTCGTCGCAGGCTTGCTCGCGCTCGTCGAAAAGCCTGCGACTAATGAACCAAACGAGCGGGTGAAACCATAGGAAAGCACAAAGACCTAACTGAAGATTGCCGACAAGATTGTCGCGTCTTTGAATGTGTACAAGTTCGTGGAGCATGATGGCTTCCAACTCACTGTCGTCGAGGTGATTACCAATTGTTTCCGGCAGCACCACGACAGGCCGTCGCACACGCCAGACGCCCGGCTCGATCTGAAGCGGCAAAATTTGAAGCCGAACGTCATGCTTTAAGCCTAATGACTTCTGCGCCCGTTGCAGAGCTTGCCATTCGCGGCCGTTATCAACGCGCCGGCTTTGCTTCAATGCGCTTAAGAACTTCCGCCGACGCATTCCCCACACCAGCACAAGTGCTCCGCAGCCTGCTAACCAAATTAGCGTCAGAGCGTTGTAGATTTCGCTGAGGCTAATCGGGCCGGGCGAGGCGGCGATCACTTCAATATTCAAAGCGAGTGTTAAGGCCGGATCAGAGATGCCCTGGACGAAACTGTTCGGCGGTGTACTTGGAGCAGCTTGGAAGAACGAGACAGCCGAAATATCTATCTGCTGGAACATAATGACAAAAAGAGATGCGGGAATAAGAAATTTGACCGAGCAAATTAGCCAGAAGTTATGGCGTACGCGGGCAGGCCCGCGCCTGACTGCGAAACATGCCCCGAACACTACCAGCGCAAACAAAGTTGTCTGCCAGAGATGGTCCGCAAACCGCGGCCACCACCAGGTGGAAAATTCGGTAAGCCATTCACCAGTCACGACATGCTCCTTATCGCTTCCCTTGACGTTTGCCGGTGTCTGTCGATTTCTTTTCTCCGGGAGGTGCGGCGGAGGATGGCTTATTAGCTTCCAAGTTCCCGACCGTTCGCTCCAATTCGCGAATGTCCTGAAGCGTGAGTTGGCCGGTTTCCACGAGTTGGGCCATAAGCAAACGCGGCGAGCCGCCAAAGACATGCAGCAGTTCGTCAATTAGACGATTATGCGCGGCCTTGCGCGTCACCACCGCTTCAAAGATGTGCGCATTCCCGATCTTTTTTACGCGCCGCACCGCACCCTTCTCTTCAAGCCGGTAAATTATTGTTTGTACGGTGGTGTAAGCGGGCCGCTTTCGTTCCGGCAAGTGCTCCTGGACCTCGCGTACTGACGCGCTACCGAGTGACCAGAGGGCGCCCATAATTTCCAGTTCAAGCCTGGTCAACTTCACTTGTTTTTCTTTAGCCATTAAACGCTCTTGTCCGCGGCCGTCGTACGAGTGAGGATGACACTACTACACTTGTAGGTGCTGCGTCAAGCAAAAGATTACTGGCGCACGTATAAAAACATCCAGGAACTGTAACCTTCGTGGACGAATACAGAACTGGGAGCGGTAGCGACCGGGTCGGAGGTACGCTAAACGCTCCATTTGTGGGTGGGCGAAAGACGCTAGCTTTCGAATAAAGTTGAACTCAACACCGCGCGGACCCGGTCGCTACTGCTCCCGGTTCTGTATTCGTCGACCCACGCAGACGCTGCGCAGCGTCTATTCCCAGCTTTGGAGTTTTGGTTATTGCGAAGCTTTGCGTTTGAGCAGGGCCCAACCGGAAGGAAGCACTGCAGCGGCGAGTAAGATCTTGATAACGTCGCCGATTAGAAAAGGAGCGATGCTCAGCTTGAAAGCAGCGCCAGGTGAGGTGTGGGTGACAAATGAAAACCATGCCCAACCGGCGACGATGATGAGCAGTGAGCCGGCGGCCATTGCCGCCACGGCCGTCAAGAAACGTTTGTCCCAACCATTTTCCGCGAACGCGCCAGTGATGAATGCGGCGGCGGGAAACGCGACGAGATAGCCGCCGGTTGGTCCAAGAAGATGCGTGATACCGCCGTGTCCGCCATAAAAGAAAGGTAGTCCACTCGCTCCTTCGAGCAAATAAACGATCATTGCCATAGCACCGAGACGCGATCCCAACAGTGCACCAGTCAATAACACTGCAAATGTTTGCGCGGTGATAGGCACTGGCCCAACGGGAATGACGATTTGAGCGGCCAGCGCAGTGAGCAGACTAAACACAAAAACCAGCGAAACCGAGCGGGTCCAATCGAGCGGCGCCAGAGCGGCTCCGAGCAGAGTGTCAGCTTCGGTGTATGAATGAACTTGGGCGCTCATGGTTTTCACAGTTTAGAGTTTCGTCTCCAGAGTTTCAAGTTTCTCGGTGTAACCTCCGTGTTCTCTGTGTCTTTGTGGTAAGCGGTTTCGCTGATTAAGATTCACCACGGAGACACAACACTGAGTACGCACTGAGATTGGTCTTAGTCGCCAGCGGCTCTTTTGGCAGCCAGCACCTCAACAGACTCGTCGACGAGCGTGCCGATACGCATGCCGTGGAACGAACGCCAAACGAAGAAGACTGAAACCAGGAAAAAGCCCAGCGCGAGAATGTGCGTCAAGGTTGTGTCTCCGTTATTTCTCGCCGTCAAACTCACGGCTAACTCTACAGCCAGTAGACCAAATAGCGTCGTGAACTTGATTACCGGATTGAGAGCCACTGACGAGGTGTCCTTGAACGGATCGCCCACGGTATCGCCAACCACAGTTGCATCATGCAGCGGTGTTCCCTTCATTTTCAGATCGACTTCGACGACTTTCTTGGCGTTGTCCCAGGCGCCGCCGGCGTTGGCCATGAAGATCGCCTGGTACAGACCAAAGACCGCGATCGAGATTAGATAACCGATGAAGAAGAAAGGTTCGACGAACGCGAATGCCAGGGTCGAGAAAAACACAGTCAGGAAAATATTGAACATGCCTTTTTGTGCATACTGTGTGCAGATCTCCACCACCTTCTTACTGTCTTCAACCGAAGCTTTCTCGACGCCTTCCAGTCGAATGTTTGCCTTAATGAATTCCACCGCGCGGTAAGCGCCGGTCGTTACGGCCTGAATTGAAGCGCCGGTAAACCAGTAGATGACCGCGCCGCCGGTGATTAGGCCCAACACAAACGGCGCATGCAGTAACGAAAGACTGGTGGTGTTTGTCGTCAGACCTTCTGTCAGCGCCATGATGATCGAAAAGATCATGGTCGTAGCCCCAACGACGGCCGTTCCAATCAACACCGGTTTCGCAGTTGCTTTAAACGTATTGCCGGCGCCATCGTTCTCTTCGAGAAGATGTTTCGCGCGTTCAAAATTCACTTCGATGTTGTGATCGCGTTTCAACTCGCTTTCAACATTAGGCAGTTGCTCGATCAACGATAGCTCGTAAACCGATTGCGCATTGTCGGTGACTGGTCCATACGAATCGACGGCGATAGTTACCGGGCCCATGCCGAGAAAACCAAAAGCTACCAGACCAAAACCAAATACCGGCGCGGCGACATCATCAACCATCAAGCCACCCAGTCCCAGCCCGAGGTCAGCGCCAAGCGTGCTGAAGTAATAGGCGATGGACATCAAGCCGACGATGCTGATACCGAGCCAATAAGCCGAATAGTTTCCGGCAACCAGGCCGGAAAGAATATTCAACGAAGCGCCGCCCTCACGTGAAGACGTTACGACTTCGCTGACATGTCGCGACTTGGTAGAAGTGAAGACTTTTACCAGTTCGGGAATGATCGCGCCGGCCAGCGTGCCGCACGAAATAATTATTCCCAGTTTCCACCAGAGCGTGGTGTTACCGCCGAGCTCTGGAATCGTAAAGAACGAAACAATGAAGGTCAGCACCACCGACACAATTGAAGTGATCCAAACCAGCGAGGTTAAAGGAGCTTCAAAGTGCATCTGGGTTGCGTTTTTGTAGCGCGCCTTGGCGATTAGGTCGTTGACGAAGTAGGAAGCTGCGCTGGCAATGATCATCATCACGCGCATGACGAAGATCCAGACCAGTAGTTGCACCTGCACGCGTGGATTGGGTACGCCCAAAAGAATGAACGTGATCAACGCCACGCCAGTCACGCCGTAAGTTTCAAAACCATCTGCGCTTGGTCCGACGGAGTCGCCGGCGTTGTCACCGGTGCAGTCCGCGATTACACCGGGATTCCGCGCATCGTCTTCCTTAATCTTGAAGACGATCTTCATCAGGTCAGAGCCGATGTCCGCTATCTTGGTGAAGATGCCGCCGGCAATACGCAAAGCCGCTGCGCCCAGCGATTCACCAATTGCGAAACCGATAAAGCATGGACCGGCATAATCGCCGGGAATGAAAAGCAGAATGCAGAGCATGATCAGCAGTTCCACGCTGATAAGCATCATGCCGATGCTCATGCCGGCTTTCAGGGGAATGGCATAAAGCGGGAACGGCTTGCCCTCGAGACTGGCAAATGCGGTGCGCGAGTTAGCGAACGTGTTAACACGAATTCCAAACCAGGCAACACCGTAACTGCCGGCGATGCCCACCAAACTAAACGCGAGAATGATCGCCACGCGAAATGGCTCCATACCCGACAACACGCCGAAGTAAAGAATAATAACGACGGCGATAAAGGCTTCGAGGATAAGGATGAACTTGCCCTGCGTGATCAGGTAGGTTTTGCAGGTCTCGTAAATCAGCTCAGAGATCTCGCGCATGGCGCGATGGACCGGGAGCTTTTTCAAGTTCATGTACATCGCCATGCCAAAGCCGAGACCCAGCACACAAATCACGATGCCACCAAGCAGCAATCGGTGACCGTCGAGGCCGCCGAAAAAGGTCACTTCGGACAAGTCAGGGAGTATCAGGTTTGCTTCGCCGCCCTGGTGTGTCTGGGCAAAAGTCGGCGCCGCATAAAATGCGAGACCCGCCAGCACCGAGGCCACGGTCAAGCCGACGCGGGCGGCACGCGAAGAACTTAATGACCGGCGCACGATGCCGCCCAACACGACTTTCTTTTCCATAGCCAAAACTGCCAGACAAACCGACAGCAAGCTGATAAATGAGATCAGCAAAGTTTCCACGATTGTGATCCTTTCCCCTCGTTTAGATAAGTGGCGTGAACTGCAAACTGCTCGGCCGTTTTGGGGCGGAATGCAATCGTTACCCAACGCGAACTTTCCGCTGATAACGCTGTGCCGGAAAACGGTCGTTTGAAAAGCGGATATTATTGCCGATTGAATAGGAACTGTCCAATGACAACGTTGAAACGGACGGTGTTAGCACTTCCCGGCATTTAATCCACGCCCAGGTTCTTCTTTTGAGCTGAGGTAAGCTTTTCCGCGGCATCGCGCAGAACACTTCGCGGCAAATGTTGACGATGAGTCAGCAGGAACTCAAACACGTCAGTCGCAGCCTTCTTACTTGCTTCTTTGAGTGCCCACCCAAGGGCTTTGCGTACCGTCGGTTCCTCATCAGCGAGGAACAGTTCACAAACCCGCAGAGTCTCAGCTGGATGCGCTCGACCTTTATGATTGAGCTCCAAGGCGGTGGCAAGAACAAACCTTCGTTTCCACGGATTATCAGACCGGCGGAGTGCCACTAAACGGTCAACCAGGTCGAGGTTTCCGGCGACGACCGCGCCACTGACCTGACTGGCCAACTGATCGCATGTCTCCCAGTTGTCGAGCGCGTCCGTCCAGCTTTCGAGTCGCTCCCACGCAACGCCGGCCACCTTTTTCCCAAATCCTCCGAGCAGGAAAATGCCGAAAAGGATTTCCTCCCGCCAGCGATCGTGGCAAAGTTCGTCCATCAGTTCGCAGGCGCTATCTAATGTGAGGTCTAAATGATCGCGCCGGAATTCCGCTACCAATGCCCGAAGTCTTGGCACGGACAGGCCTATGACCCTAGCGCCTGGCACCACACGCAAAACTTTTTCTTTAGTCCTTATATCGGCGTTCGCGACCAGGCTTTTATGAATGTGATTGCGGTACTCACGCATAGGACTGGCTATCCTTTGAGTAAGAGCGTGGCTAATGTTAAGGATGGAAGAACGGCTTAGACGCCCCACTTGTCGACGATGAATCCGATAATTAATCCGCCGATCGCGCCCAGCCGAATAATTGGTGCGTAGACCTTCGTGATAATTGCATCTGCCAAACTGAGCAGAATTCCGACCCGGCAACGGAAAATTAACAAAGCCAATTGAGAAGCGGTTGAGTAACGCGCCTAACAACGCGGCCTTTTTATCAGGGAACTCAAGCGGAGTCATGCTGGCCGCGGAAGGGCGCCGTAGATTAGACCGCAGATACTACCTAGAGGAGTATTCGGGACATTCTTTGCTCCTCGACAAACCCAGTCGCATTCGGAATTAGCTGGATGCTCCGACTTCAGCCATGCCGCCAATAGGTTCCGGACGTTTGCCGAAACCAAACCAGCGCCGAATGGAATCCGCCAGAATAATCACAGCGGCAGCCATGATGATGGCGGTCAATGCCGTGTTGATGTAACCCTGCATCGATGTCTCTGGTTTTTGGGCCAGCGGCCAGAAGATGTCGGT
>JBPCLZ010000125.1:0-63095 GCA_051002775.1 Pyrinomonadaceae bacterium
ACATGTCAACGGAACTTATTCAGAGTACTACGGACGCAGCGCGCCACGTCGTTACTCGTCTGTCTATCAACCAGTTATTTTTCAACTTGACTCGTGTGCCTGTTTCATAGATGTGTCTCTGTGGTGATTCTATCGGAAGATCTCTTCACCACAGAGACACGGAGAAACACTGAGGACGCACAGAGAAGTTGCCCGTAAACCCCGACAAGTAACCTACTCGTTTGCAGTTTTGTCGTTCACCTAAAAATTTCCGATTACCCTCTGAGGAGAAAACACCATGCTTAAGAAATGCCCACAAGTTCTATCTCTGATTCTGATTGTGTCTTTCGCAGTTATGCCCCAAACCAAGGTAAATGTCCCATCGAAATCCGCGCATTCGAGTGCCGACGCCGACAAAATTCCCGTCACACCTCATCCGAAGATGCGAAAAAGGAATTCCTGCTGGGTCGCGACCTCGCCGAGAAATTACTTATCCAGGACTCCATTCAACACTATGACAAAGCGATTGCCCTCGATTCGAGTTTTGCCCTCGCCGAACTAAACCGCGCCACCTCAAGTCCAACGGCGAGAGAGTTCTTTGAACATCTGAACAAGGCAGTAAAGTTGTCCGAAAAAGCCTCAGCCGGCGAACGCCTCCAGATTCTAGCTGCCGAAGCAGGCGCTAACGGCAACGTGGCGAAACAGAAGGAATACCTGGACCAGTTGGTCGCGCAATATCCAAACGATGAACGCGCCCGGTTCCCGCTGGGTGGTTACTATTTCGGCCAGCAGGATTATTCGAACGCCATCGAACATTACAAGAAAGCGACTGAGCTCAATCCGAGCTATTCAACCGCCTTCAATATTCTAGGTTATGCCTACCGGCAAAACGAGGACTACGCAAAACTCTGAGCGCGCGTTCAAGCAATACATCGTGCTCATTCCCAACGATCCAAATCCCTACGACTCATACGCGGAGTTGCTGTTAAAAATGGGCCGCTACGATGAAGCAATGGATCACTTCACGCGCGCATTGAAGATGACTGAAGACTCTAACTTGTCAGACGCCATCAAAAACAACACGCGCCGCTTTGATCATTACAATCGCACGCCCGTGGCGCTTGGAAAAAAAGACATCGCCACTGCGAAGTCTGAAGCCCGGGAATTTTGGAAGCTGGCTGAAGCTTCAAACAATCCCATACAAATGAAGCTGGCGCACGCGCTTGCCGGCATGATTGCTCTAGAAGAGAAGAATTACGATAAGGCAATCAGCGAACTTGAGCAGTCGAACATGCAAAATCCGCAGGACCTGTATCGACTCGGTCTGGCTTATCAAGCAAAAGGGGATCGCGCTAAGGCACGTCAATACCTCATGAAGGCTGCGGGGTTTAATTCCCTGCCACAAATCAACCTGGCTTTGGTGCGCACAAAGGCGGCGAAGACAATCGCGGCCAAAAGCTGAACTCTTGCGGCTTTGCCGCGTTCCGTGCGGTAAGCCTGTGGCTTACCGGCGCCCACTATTCAGGTCCGAGGCTACGCCTCACGGTTGCCACCTGCGTCCAGGGCAAGACGGAGGCATAGCCTCGAGTCAAAAAGCTAATTCCGGTAAGCCAGAGGCTTACCGCACGGAAAGCGGCAAAGCCGCCTTTGACCCGCGTCGAGTCTCGTGGAGGAAACCTATTCAAGCGACGCACTGGCAACCACAGGAAATATCAAACCAGACTCCGCGGCCGCGAAGAGCAATCTTTGCGGCCTTTCTTTTTCCGCTTATAATCCGCGCGCGCAATTCGATCGACACCGCTTCTCTTAAACCCGCATGAATCTCTTCGAAGCAATCTTCAAAGAAGAATCGTTGGACAAGATTGCCGTGCGGTTTCAACGGAAGCAGATCACTTATGCCGAATTGCGAGCACGGAGTATCGACGTAGCGCGCGCGTTGAGCTTTCTAAAGGTCGAGCAAGGTGAGCGGGTCGCGCTTTTGCTGCACGACTCGCCCGAGTTCGTGGCGGCATTCATTGCTATCTGTTCGTCTGGAGCGATTGTTGTGCCCATCAATATGGCGCTGCGAGTCGATGAGCAGCGAGCCATACTGAATGATTGCACTGCGCGCGTTGTGATCGTCGAAGCAGATCTGGCTGATGCGTTGCTCGTTGCGGCGGACTTGTTTGCGCTGACCGACGTCATTGTCGTGAATCGCGATGCAGACAAAGGGGCCACCACAGAGGCACAGAGAACACAGAGGACGCACAGAGAAAACGCTCAACCGACGTCGCGTAATAGGGTTTGGTGGTGGGATGAATTGCTGAAGGAGTCCGCTTCGCAACATCCGCCAGCGTTTGCCGCCCCTGCCGAGGATCAGCCGGCTTTTATCTTCTATACCTCTGGCAGCACCGGCGAGCCCAAAGGCGCGGTGCATCGTCAGGCTGACATCTTCTACACCACTGAAACCTATTGTCGAGAGGTGCTGAAGCTTCGCGATGGTGATCGCGTGTTTTCGTCCTCGCGTTTGCCTTTCTCCTACGGCTTTGGCAATGCATTTAGTTTTCCTTTGATGAATGGCTGCACGACGATTCTCTGTCGCGAAAAACCGAATGCGGAAGTCATCAGCCGCGACTTTGCCGAGCAGCACCCGACAATCTTCTTCGGAGTTCCTGTTATCTATCGCTTGTTGTTGGACCATCATCGCAATGTTGTGCCGGTGGATTTTTCGAGCTTGCGCCTGTGTGTCTCGGCGGGCGAAGCATTGCCCGCGCGATTGGGAGAAGAGATAGAAGAAACGTTTGGCGTGGAAGTTCTCGACGGCATTGGTTCGACCGAAATGTTTCACATGTGGATGTCAAACCACCAGGGCGAAGTGCGCTATGGCAGCAGCGGAAAGTTGATCGACGGGTACGAGGCGCGGCTTTTGGATCCGGAAGGAAATCCTTCCGCCGATGGTGCTGAAGGAAATCTTTGGGTGAAAGGCGCAAGCGCGGCGCTTGGATACTGGAACAAACCCGAGGTAACTGCGGCGACCTTTGTCGAGGGCTGGGTGCGAACCGGTGATCTATATCGACAGGACGACGAGGGATTTTGGTTTCACATGGGCCGCAGCGACGACTGTTTCAAATCCAGCGGTCAGTGGGTATCGCCGGTTGAAGTTGAAGGAGTCTTGTTGAAACACGCCGGCGTGAATCGCGTTGCCGTCGTTCAAGATTTCGATGGCAATGGCTTGCCGTGTCCTTGCGCGTTCGTGATCAAAGCAAACAACAACGATGACAATGCCGACTTGGAACAGCAACTCAACAAGCTAGCACGCGAACATTTGCCTCGTTTCAAACAGCCGCGCCGGTATGTCTTCGTTGATGAGTTGCCCTACACTGCGACGGGTAAGATTCAGCGATTCAAGTTGCGGGAAGGACTAAGAGTTTCAAGTTCCAAGTTTCAGGTTTCAAGTTAGGTTCTTCTCTCAGAGCTGAGTTGACTTGAAACTGGGAACCTGAAACTTGAGACTTAAGTAATGAAAAGCATCCAGGAAACATATGCTCCAAACAATGCGTGTTTTGGTTGCGGGCCGGCAAACGAAAAAGGTCTGCACATTCGCAGCTTTCCGCAAGGTGACGAAGTGGTCGCGGAGTTTCAGCCTGAGCCTTATCAGGAAGCATTTCCGGGAATGCTCAGCGGCGGCATCATCGGCACGCTGCTCGACTGTCATTGCAACTGGACCGCTTCCTATCACCTGATGAAACGTGCCGGCGTGGACCGTCCACCATGCACCGTTACTGCCGATTACAAGATTACGCTGCGACGGCCAACGCCAACCGATCAGCCCGTAAGATTGGTCTCACGGGTTGTTGAATCTAGTGACGATCGTGCTGTAGTTGAGGGCGAGTTGATTGCGCAGGAGAAAGTTACGGCAACCTGTCGCGGAACCTTTGTCGCGGTGAAGCCCGGCCATCCCGCCTATCATCGTTGGTAATTAGGTAGCATAGACTTTAGTCTGTGCGTGTTAGGTAAACCGAACATATACAAGTCAGAGTTTACCTGTTCCCAGACGAACACAGACCAAAGTCTATGCCACTCTTCTGTGCTACTTTAATTACATGCCGGACCTAATCCATCGACCTCGTCGTCTTAGAAAGACTGAAGCGCTGCGTTCGCTGGTGCGCGAAACGCGTCTGGCGCCTGAGGATTTCATACTTCCCTTGTTTGCATGTGCCGGCACGAAGGTGCGCCGCGAGATTAAATCAATGCCCGGCGTATTCAACCTGTCGGTCGATGAAATTGCCGGTGAGGCGGCCGCCGCTTTCGACTCCGGGGTAAAAGGAATAATGCTATTTGGTTTGCCGGAGACAAAAGACGAGACGGCCAGTGGCGCTTATAACGAAGATGGCGTGGTACAGCAGGCCATTCGTTCAATAAAGAAGTCCGCGCCCGACTTGGTTGTCATGGCTGACACCTGTTTGTGCGAATACACCTCGCACGGGCACTGCGGCGTGGTGCGCGACGGTGAAGTTATCAACGATGAGTCGCTTGAATTGCTCGCGCAAACAGCAGTCAGCCAGGCAGCCGCCGGTGCTGATCTGGTGGCGCCTTCCGCGATGATGGACGGGCAGGTCGGCGCAATTCGCGAAGCCCTCGATGAAGCGGGCTTTGAGCAGACTCCAATCATGGCTTACGCCGTAAAGTATGCCTCGGCTTTATATGGTCCATTTCGCGAAGCTGCCGACAGTGCGCCCGCGTTTGGCGATCGCCGCGCGTATCAGATGGATGCGCCCAACGCGCGCGAAGCAATGCATGAGGCTGAGCTCGACTACCTCGAAGGCGCCGACATCCTGATGGTTAAGCCAGCGACAATCTATCTCGACGTGTTGAAAACGATGCGTGACGAATTCGATGTGCCGCTGGCTGCGTACCATGTTTCCGGAGAGTACGCACTAATCAAAGCGGCGGGGCAAAACGGCTGGATCGACGAGCAGCGCGTGATGATGGAAACGCTGACCAGCATCAAACGGGCCGGCGCCGACATAATTCTTACTTACTATGCTCGCGAAGCGATTCAAGCGTTGCGTTAATCTGTGTCGCGCAACCTTCCCCGCCTGAATAGCTTCAAAGAGTCGTTCTTTAAGCACAAACTGAGGTATGGAGGCAATTTTACTTGCTTAGTACCCACCACCAAACTCGCCGCCTTGGAGTCCTGGTGCTTTTCTTACTAGTCTCTTCTGGTGCAATGTCCTCGCAATCAGGACGGCGCGGTGCGAGATTAGCTCCACCCCAGCCTCCCGCAGAAACATCGCCTGGAAGGTCTTCGAACAGAAGTTCACGCACGGAACCTCAAAATAAAACTCGGCTGCTGATTGCAAGGCAAACAACTCGAAAACACTTGCAGTCTGAAGATGTAGTGTTTGCGAGTTTCATCAAGCGCTTAAATGAATACGCGAACATTGAGACTGTGGCGATTGGCGACATGAAACAATCGCAGGCGCAGGCGCGTGCAAAAACCGAGGCACATCCGGTCGTCATTCTGACCTTTGATATTGACAGCTACGCGGGCGGAACCATCATTTTGAATTCACGGGATTTAGAGATCGAGTATTTCCTTTTCGCGCCCCGCACCGGAAAGAAACAGATCCGGGGCAAACTTTATTTTCAGGGAGTCGGCAGTGGCCGCTTGCGCAAGAGCGATTGGCCGAAGGGTACGCCGGTGAAGATGACACCCGAAGCTGCCGGCATCGAGGCTGCGGAGAGTTTGCATCAGTGGCTGCTGTTCAATGCCGGGATGAAAAAGCCAGCCCCATAGTCGGTGATGCCTTGGTTTCAATCATTCCCTGGGTGAAGACGGCCTTCGGTTTTTAAGTCCGTAGCTCATCAAGAGCTTTGCCCAAACGTTCGAGTCCGGCAATCAAAACTTCCGTCGACCCACCTAACCCAACGCGAAAATGCGCCGGCATCTCAAAGAAAATTCCGGGCACAACTGACGTTTCATACTTCTCTCGCAGCAGACGGCAAAGCCCCTCGGAATTTCCCGTGGTCAAACGCGGAAACATTATTGTGCCCGATTCGCTTCTAACCGTTTCCAGATCATCGCGCGTGTTGAGAAATTCATTGAGCAGTGTGCGATTCTTTTCCAGCAATGCCTGCGCCTTTGCAGCAATCTTGTCGAGCTGCTGGAAAGCGCAAACACTCAAACGCTCTGCCGGGTGCGCGGCGTTTACTCCGAACAAGTCGTTTAACAACCAGATTTCGCGAGCCAGTTCCGGCTCAGCCACAATCCATCCGCAACGCAACCCGCTCAGTCCGAAAGCCTTAGTCAAACTGCTGGTCGTAATAAACTGTGCACCCAGATGCAGCGCTGTGGCGGGCCGCCGATCAAACATTGATTCAAGATAAACCTCATCAACTAAAACTCGCGCATTAACACGCCGGGCCAGCTCGCCTACCGCTCGTAAAGTTGTTTCGTCCGTCAATGCGCCGGTCGGATTGTGATGATTTGTAATCACAATCAGCCGGGTGCTGGCAGAAATGGTTTTCTCAATCTCCTCCGGCTGAATTGAAAAACCATCTTCGAAACGCCGCGGAAAACGGCGCACGTTTGCACCAAGATAACGCGCCAGCGCCAACAACGGTTCGTACGTAGGTTGTTCGATAAGCACTTCGTCACCCTGATTGATGGTAGCCGCCATCGCCAAATGATTCGCGAGCGATGTGCCTGTCGCCGTGACGATCGACACAACATTGACGCTCAATCTTTGGGCGATTGCATTGAGCAAGGGCGGGTAGCCGTAACCGCTAGTCCCGGTTAGTTCAAGATCATCCAGTTTTACGTCGAGCTCGCTGAGCTCAAGATTCTGAAGGCCGCTGGTCGCGATATTGAAGCGCGCGCGCGAACGCGTCTTGGCCCAGTTCATGTAATCCGAAGTGTGCGCTTCGCGTTGAGCGGTCATGAGTGGTTCTTTCTCTGCCACAAGAAGTAAGCAGGAATCCCCGCGAGCAGAATCGCCAATCCAATCACAGTGTTCCCAGGATATTGGTAGACCGTATTGATTACCACCAGCCAGCAAACGGCGATAAAGATAGCAGTGGTTAGCGGATGGCCAGGCACTCGCGCCAGACGTCCTTCAACGTGCGCAGCTTTGAAGCGGCGACGAAAAATAAAGACGCACATAGCAGTCAGGCCAAAGAAAATAAAGTCGACAGACACTACGTAATTAAGGATCTGTTCGTACTTTCCCGAAAGCGCAATAACGGCTGCAAGCAAGCCTTGCATGACAATAGCGATGACCGGTACGCGGCTGCGGCGGCTGAGTTTTGCGACCCCATTGAAAAATAATCCATCCTCAGCCATCGCAAAATAGACTCGCGGAGCCGTCAGCATACTTTGGCTGAGGAAACCCAGGGTTGAAATTGCAATCCCGGCCGCAATCAGGCGGGCTCCAATTGGACCAAGGGCCATTCGCATGACGTCTGAGGCGGGTGTGGTTGTGTTTGCGAGACCCGCAGGCCCAAGCGCGCGCACGCAAACATAATTCACTGCAAGATAAAGCACTACCACTGCACTTACGCCGATGACCAGCGCGCGCGGCAGATTCTTTTGCGGTTCGCGTATCTCGCCGGCGACAAAAGTTGCGGTTTGCCAACCGCCGTATGCAAACAACACCGGCACCATTGCCGCGCCGATCATGGGCAGAAAAGGAAAGACGTCGTGGGAACTTATCTGGAACTCGGCACCGCCCATGGTACCCGATGGATAAACTGCGGAAGCCTTCTCCTGACCAGCGAGAAACAGGCCACACGCGATTAATGTCACAATGGCAATGATCTTCAGCACCATCAGGAAGCTCTGCAGCGTCCCGCCCGCGCGCACACCCAGGCAATTGATTATTGTTAATACCGCCAACGCGAGCGCCGCCACCACGCCATCAGCCATTTGCAGGTTAGTAAGCTCGAGGAAATAACGAGCAAAGGTTACAGCAACGGCCGCCATGCCGCCCGTCTGAATTACCAGCAGCAGTCCCCAGCCGTACAAGAAAGCTATGAGTGGATGAAACGCTTCGCGAAGGTAGGCATACTGGCCGCCAACTTCAGGCCGAATGGTAGCAAGTTCAGCCCAGATGAATCCGGCGGCAAGCGCGACCAATCCGCCCAGGGCCCACACGGCCAAAATCAAAGATGGCGTATGAACATGACGAGCAGCCACCGAAGGATTCATAAAAATTCCTGACCCGATGATGCCACCCATTACCAGCATCGTGGCGTCGAACAAACCGAGCCGACGCGCGAGCTGCGTTTTGTCTTGACGAGCGTTCAATGATTTCCTTTTAGTTCTTTCAAGTCTGCTGAGTTCTGGTATAACAGCTACTGATCAAAAAATAATTTCATCTTAACGGCGAGCAGTTAATATCTTCGTCCCAACATGGATCTAAGAAATCACCACCGGCCATTCGAAAGCGTCGATTTTTGGTCATGGCTTTTTCCGATCACTTATCTAATTCACATCGCAGAAGAATACTGGGGCGGTGAAGGTTATCCCGCATACATACTGCGCGTGCGCGGTGTGCATCTTTCTCCTAACAGATTTTTGGTAGTCCAAGCCGTGGGCGCGATGTTGATGGCGGCCGGCGTCATACTGGCGCGACGCTTCAACTTTTCCCACATGATGGCCATTATTATGGCGTCCATTGTGCTGGTCAACGGTTTGACGCACATAGTGACGAGCCTAGGTTATGGGGGCTATGGTCCGGGATTGGTGTCGTCGATTCTGATTTGGGTGCCACTTGGTATTTATGCACTAGTTCACTTTAGGAATGATGTCAGCAGAGAGCGATTTTGGATCGGGATCGCAATAGGCATCGCCGTGAATGTTGTAGTTTTTGTGATCACGATGCGCGGCGGCCGGCTGGTATGAACTGTAAACTGTTAGTTTGCGGTCGGCTCCGTGGCCTCTACTTCGTCGAGATTAATATTGTCAGCTCCCCCACCGCCGCAAACTAACAGTTTGCTTTACAAAAAACCGGAGCCACACAGTTGTGACTCCGGTTAATTGTTTGCCAGGGCTTGCTGCTTTAGAAGCTGCCGCTTACTCCCTTGAATCCGTGGCGGGCCTGTTTCGCCGCCCAGGTCAACACGCGCATCGTATCGTAGCAATAACCCAGAATGTAATTGCAGGTCGACAGACAATGTTTGGTGCAATCAACCTTCATTTCATCGAGTTGCTGTACATCAAATTTATGATCGCCCACCACACCCCAGTCGTGCGTCGCCGAATACATCGGGAAACACGGCGCCAGCGTTCCGTCGGTGCGAATGATCAGCGAGTTTTGCCCCGCGCGACACTGCCAGGGTGGAACTTTCCCGCGCATCAACAACTTCATGTCTTCCATGTGCTGGATGGGGTTAACCATCTTGTAGCCATGGTTGACTCGTTTGTCGTTAAGATAATCGAGCAAGTCATCGACCTTGGGCCAATCGTCCGGAGTCAGGTAGGTTTGGTTCTCATTCAAGTGTTTGAAGTGGTCCTGCTCAGTCATCGGCGTTTCGTTGATGTGATAATCGGTGGCGATGCCATTCGACCGCGCGATCTCAGTCAGTTCTTTCACATCGTCCATATTGTTATGGCAGATGTTGATATTGAACATCACGGTATAGCCGTAGTAACGCTGCCGCTTGACCAGATAATCAAAGTAAGGACGAATTGGCTCAAACGCCTTTGGCAACGATTTTCTTTCCTTGACGGAATCCACTGCCAGATTGACGGTGGCAATACCCGCGTCACCGAGCCTATCGATCACATCGGGCTTCATCAGTCTTCCATTTGTCGGTAGGTAAACAAAGATGTCCTTCTTGGCGCTGTAGTCAACGATCTTGTGAATGAATTTTGGGCGCAACAGCGGTTCCCCACCCATCAGCGCCAACACGCGCGAGCCGATTGAGTGCAGCCAATCGATCGAGCGCTTGGCAACGTCTTCCGTCATGCCCTTAACGGCATTGTTGTATGACCAGCAATAATGGCAATCGAGATTGCATTTCCACTCTGTAAACAGATAAGGGATGATCGGCCGCAAGTCGCCGCCGTGCCAACGTGATTTGAAGTAAGGCGATCCCCACGTCTTCCAGGTGCGGATGGCGTTCAACTTTTGATACTGCCGCTCGGTCATCTCCACCGGGTTCGGCTGTTGCGGATAGACCGGCTCGGGCAAAACATTTTCCGGCATCGGATCGAGCTTTGGCCGGCTCTCTTGCTTGTAGAGAATCTGATGAAGTTTTTGATCGATTCGGAAAGCAGGCGCATCAGTTCCTGTCTCCGTGGGCACAGGCGGGGGAGTCTGAAGGTTCTCCTGAATTTCTGCCATCTTATTTCCTCTCTTAAGTTAAAGAGTAAACGCGTGATTGTACGGCTGAAGCCTTGGGGAAACGGCTGCGAATGATTAACGGCGGCCGGGATTGGTAAGACTGCTGCCGCGACGATTGCCTTCGGAACGTCGCGAATCTTGTCTGATTTTTGATGAAATTGCAAGCTTGAATAATTCGGGATAAATGCCTCGCAAGCTCCGTTTGCTTAGGGCTTTGAATAGCGTTAACCTTGCGGCTTTTGTTGGCGGCCCGAGTGTTGACTACCGCTGACTAATCCCAATGTCCAAGTCAAAGGAAGACTAGTTGGCCGCCAAAGCCGAAGCAGCTATTACCGCCGGGTTGAGACCTGACTTGTTCGCGAAACGCGGTGTCGTTTCGGCCAATTCGCGTCTGCTGGTGATTGCACTGGCGCTGCTTGTAGTGGCCGGCTTCGGGTTTCGTTTCACCCACCTCAGTGCTGAAGGGCTGAGTGAAGATGAATTGAATAAGTTGGAAGCGGTCAAGGACTATCGCCAGCACGGTTTGACTGCGGCAAACAGTGAACACCCCCTCCTGATGAAGGCATTGCAAACGGCGACGGTCGTTTTAACCGACAAGTGGAACAGCACCTCCCTCGGCATCAACAATCCAATCGCAACCGAGACTGCGCTACGTTTTCCCAGCGTGTTGTTCGGCGCGTTGACTGCAATCCTTATCTACCTGCTGGCCGCTGAATTGTTCGGCGCGGAACTTGGTTTGATCGCCGCAGCCTTATGGACCTTTGATCCCAGCGCGATTGGATTTAATCGGATAGCCAAAGAAGATACGTTCCTTTTGTTCTTCTTCCTGCTGGCCAATGTTTTTTGGCTGCGCGGGCAGCGCGTGGCGGAAAGCAATCCCAATGCGAAGCCCATGAAGTATTACTGGGCAACAGCCGCGGCTTTTGGCGCCATGATGGCTTCAAAGTATTTGCCGCAAATGATCACGATCACTGTTGCTTACTACTGGCTGTTCCAGTCAATTCCCGAAACACGCTGGCGGCTTGGCAAGAAAAGGATGCTTGCCTTCTTCTCGATCATGGGTGTTACTTTCCTGCTGCTTAACCCAACCATCCTGCTGCCGGCGACGTGGCGACAAATGGGACTGTTCGCGGGACAAAAGTTGGTCGGTCATGACGGCCAGGAGTTCATGGGCCAGCTCTACTCGCATCGCATGACAGATTGGTTAAAAGGCATGCCCTGGTATTTCTACCACCTTTATGTTCTGGTCAAGTTGCCGCTCCTGACGTTGGCGGGTTTTCTGATTGGATTGCCTTTGCTTTTCCGCCGCAAGCTCGGCGACGGGCGTTATTTCATTTTGCTCTGGCTGTTCCTTTGGATGATGACATTCAGTTTTGCCGGAGGAAAATTCACGCGCTACTTCACAGTCGCGCTTCCCGCCGTTTTGATAACCGCGGCGCTCGGGATTCAATTGTTAGGCGGTTGGATTTCTGAGAAGGTTTCAGATTGGTTAGCAGCGCCTCGGTCCAACAACTTTCTGCGAACGGCGCTCGCGGCTATAGTAATCATCGGTTCAGCGCAAGCGTCCGCCTCGGTCGCTCCACATTTCAGACTCTTCACAAACGCCATTGGCGGCGGCATAGCGCGCGAAGGTTATTACTTCCCGCACGACGAGTTCTACGATGCCAGTATTCGCGATGTGATGTTTGAGATAGCTAAACGGGCTAAACCGAATGCGCAGGTTGCCAGCGAGGTTCCGCTTGTGGCCGCGCATTATGCGAAAAGGGCCAATCGCGCTGACCTGATTTGCGTATCGTTATCGGATCCGAACGCGTTGACGCAATTGAAGGAAGGCGATTTTGTAATCGTGGCGCGGGGCCGTCGCTATTTCAGCAATGAGATGGTGCTGAATGCGCTTTCAAACTCTGCAAGTCCGGCATTTCAAGCGTCGCTAGGGCCGACAGTGTCGGCCTCAGTCTACGAGCTGGACAAAACCTCTCGGGACACCGTGATCCAAACAACCGGCCGCATGCCGCCTTCTCGCCAGCAACATTAAACTCCTGTCGAATGGCACGCGGGATAAATAGGCCTGTCTGGCTTTGCTACTTGGTAACCGGATCACGTGTCGTTCGCTTTTGCAGCCAACGTTGAAATGAGGTTTGACTCTCACCCGATCGTCTTCCCAGTAAGAGGTCGTGAATACTTATGTCCTCATCCAGTTCAGGCCAATGGAGCCCTTCTCCTTTGCCAAGCAGCCGCCAGTTCTTTCGCTCAGCAGCGGTCGCGTGCGCCAACCGGGGAAACCATTCGAGCGGAACGGTAATGGTTCGCCCATCCGCCAGGCAGACAGTGAGAGCGTCGTCTGTGATTGCGACACCTTAACCTGGACATCAACTGTTGAAGTACTCATTCCAACTCCTCAGCACCAACTCTGAGTTTTCGTCTAAAAGCTTCCTGATGCGGTTAATCTCGGTCGTCGAAAATCCCCCACGATCCACCAATCTTACAGGTTCCACCCAGAACTTTGCCAACTTGTCGTCGCGCTCAACGTGAACATGAGGAGGTTCATTACGGTCATTGGCGTAAAAGAAAAATCTATAGGGTCCAACTCGCAGAATCGTCGGCTTCGGCGAACCATATTGAACTATCACTGAATAATCCAGTGGCTGGGTTGGTAAGGATATTTGGAAAAATTGAAAGAAGGCTTGCTTCTGTAGATCGCGTCGCAAGGTCAGCGCCTGACTTCCACCTCAACCGGCTTGGCATCGTGCGACTCATAACCCTCCGGCCAGTTTGAAATGTTGACGCCATACGGCCAGTCAGCGTCTGTCGTGACGGCAAAGCGAATCGTCATAGGAAGCCCGCGCATAGCGCGCAAGCGGACTAACAATTTGTCGACTCGCCACTCCTGAATCAACGGAGCATTACGAGGTTCGACCGGGATAAGCCGCGAACCGCAATCCGTACCGTTAACTAACAACGTGACTCGAGTCTTAATTTGTTCACGCTTTGCATCAATCGGCAGCACCGGTTGAATATGAGCGCGCACAATCAATTGGCTCACCCGGCGTCGATCGGCACGTCCGGGCACAATGTAATCGACGTGGCCCATGCCGAAGCCCCAGATATAACCTGGCCCGCTGCCGATCTTTTCAAACTGTTCGGCGGCCGCCATCTGCGGTTTGAACTGGTACAAAAGCGAACGATCATCGCGCAGAGTTATTTTCGGCAAAGTAGTGCTGTCGCCCGCCGGGCGCGACCAGGCAAACTGGCGTGGCACCAGGTGACGTGACGCACCGGTTAGGGCTTCCGGCGGTGCAGCGTAGTTAAGTGCGGCAAACATACGCGCAGCACGACTAACCTCGGCGAGAACACCCGCATCCCGCGGCGTTGCGTACGTGATTCCGTAGCCACGCCCGGGGTCGGGCGTGAAAATCCAGAACATCGCCCCGGCCGCTCCGGCTCGAACACTGCTCTCGAAAAACGCCCGAAACCATTCCGTTTGCGACACTCCTTTATAACCTTCAGGCCCGATTCCAAATTCTCCGAAGACAATTGGCTTGTTGATTGAAAAAGACGCCGCTGCCCGGTCCTCGACAAACTGGCGCAAAGCTGCGGGCGAATTAACAAAGCTGTCGCTATCGTCCTTCGGATAGTTATGCACGTCGCAGAAATCAATGTTTGGAAGGCGATGATCTGCCAGCCACTCCCTCCTCTCTGCAGCCGTGCGATAGCCCCAGGTGCCGGGAGTAATCGCATGATTCGGATCGAGCGACTTCAGGTATGTGCTCATCTCTGCAATCCACGCGCGCCGCTCCGGCCAACGGCTGGTTACAGCTTGGGCTTCATTCATCAACTCCCAACCCAGAATTGTTGGATCATCGCGATAAAGCACACCGGTTATACTGTTGCGCCGCGTTACAATTTTTTCCAGGTGCTCGCGATATAGCTGACGCGTTTTCGCATTTGTGTAAAACAGCATCGCCCGTTCCGGATTAATTCCGAAAGGATATCCATTATCCGCGGCATCTTCGATGCCGGCCCAGCGTAAATACTGAGTTACGCCTCCGGTGTCACGCCACCAGTTTGCGAGGCACAGTTGCACGTACAACTTGTTTTGCGCGGCTTGCGCGATTGTATTGTCGAGATGAACAAATGCTTCTTCGTTCCAACTACCTGGCTCCCAGCGAAACGGATGGGTGCGCGGCCAATCTTTCAGATCGGCAACCGGTCCAACATCTTTTGGACCACCTTCGCCGGATGCCCAAACACGCACCACACTCATTCCCGCCTGCGCGGCCTGGCGCAATGTTTCCGGCATGCGCGCGCGATCCTCATCGCGATACATAACAGCGATGTTTGCGCCCACAAAACGAAATGGCCGACCAGCGATTACAAATCGGCTGCCCCGCGTCTGCACAAAGCGATTGGACAAATCGCTGGCAGCCGGCGGGTCGGTGACTATAAAGAAAAACGCCGCACCAACAGCTAATGTGAGCGCGGCGAGTGGCAAAAACTTTTTCACAGCAAACGAGTAGGAGCGGCCGTTCTCAGCGCGGATTGGTTAGCCTGATAAAGCCGATGATCGCGCATACAGCGCCAACGATCACGAAAAAATTGAAGAACGTGAGGATAGTGAACACGAAATTAGTGTCGTTGGTTAATACTCCAAAACCAAGCGCCAGAAATTGAATATGAAACAACAATAGACAGATGGCACTGAAAGTAAACCATCTTGCCGATGGCCCAAAGGCGCGCGCGCGCGCAAAGCCGAGCACCACGGCAACTAACCAGGCCACCGCGCCCAGCAGGAACATCGTGATCATCACGGGAACGAAATAGCTCGGCTGGTGGAACGTGTTTGCGACTTGCCCAAGCAGCGTTACTAAAAAGATAAACATTCGCCTTCTCCTCTACGTGTTTGCACTGGTCAACAAACCAAGCGCCGTTTGCGCACGTCCGAAGCCGCTAACTGTGCACAAACGGCGGTAAAAGTTTCGGTTTTTGAAACGACTAATAGCGACAGCGTTGTCGAGCAAACAGACGCACTGCAGCGACTGCATAAACCACCGGGGCTACTGCGTAATATGAATCTCTTCTTCCTTGTTGACGTGACCCAGGAAGTAGAGCAACCCGCCCACGAAGGCGACTGCAGCCAGGCCCAGGGCAATCCAACCGTCGGTGTGACCGCCGCCGGGGTCAACAGAAGTCACGAATTTATAGAAGAAGTAGATTGCGCCTAAAGCGGCGGCCAAACCCACGATCCCTGCCAGCATCTCTTTCATTTTCGTTTACCTCCCGGCCAATGAGTCGCTATGAAGGTTGAAGGAAAAAGCCGTTAAGCTATTAGTGGGTGCATGTTAACGCCACGCACCACGGAACGCAAGTTTTCAATGCCGCAGGTCGAACATGGCTATTTGAGAATAATTCGCTTATCACCGGCGCGGCGCGTGACTCGCTCCTGGTCAAGGTATTCGAGCAGGGGAATCGCATATTTGCGCGAAATACCAGCCAACTCCTTAAATTGTGCGACGTTGATGAGCCGGTCTGGCTCGTGTTGTGAAGCGAAGTCCCGAAGCAATTGCCGTAAGCTATTTATCGCGCTAACGTGCAAAAACATGTCGCCTTGCGCCCGAATTACCGTCCCGTTATCAACCAGCATCTGGAGAATTTTGCGGGCATGAGCTCGTTGCGCGGATGTAACCCCGGCGCTTTCCAAAGCCTGGTCAAGCGAGGGTGGTTCAAGTTGCGCGGTCTCATAGATCGCCGCAATTTTATCGCGAAGCGTTGAGTCCGCTGTCGAAAGGTCCGGCTTGTGTTCGCGGAGGCGAACCAAATCCTTTTGTGTAACTAGCATTCCCTGGTTCTCCAGGTACTGCATTACAGCGCGAAATACTTCCGGCGCCGCGGGATTAAAAAAACGTTCGCGCAAAACTTCGCGAGCAAGCCCGCGCGATAGAGGTTCGCGTTGGTGATGCGACCGAGTTTCTGCAACCACTGTTTCAGCAAGTTGTTTGAAATCTTCGACCCCGATAAACACTCCGCCTGCATCTGTGATAGTGCCAGCTCGTTGCGACTCGTTTGCCGCTGCTACCAATGCACTTTCCTTAAGTCCGGTTCGGACCACTAGTTGTTCGAGTGTAATTCCCTGCTCCCCTGCTGCTAAAACAAAGGATGTCAGTTTTCTAACTCGCTCGGGGCGCATGAGTTCACTCAGGCGGTCGGTAACTATAGACAATTCCCTGCCTCGATGTTTTGTCGCCACGGGATCAAGGACCACGCCACCGGCGATCGTCATAGCCGGTGAATAGGAGCGGAGGATGAAGCGCTCATCGTGCAACGCCACGATCGGCTTTTCCAATGTGAGTTGTGCGAAATCTGCTTTACCCGGAGCGATCTCGCCAGACGCGTTAAGGACCCGCACGCGACCCAGCGCTTCCGCCGATCCCATGTGCACACGCACACGCGCGCGCGTTCGTACACCACGAGGCGCGCTGGAAAGAACGTCTAGGTGCACGTCAAGAATCTGCGTAGTTGCTAAACGACCCACTTCACCCAGCACCATGCCACGCTCAATGGCGCGCAGTTCGACACCCGCGAGATTCACGGCGGTGCGCTGGCCCGCGGCAGCATTTCGTACCGGCGCACCATGAACCTGCACGCCCCTCGCGCGCACACGTATGCCAGCCGGCAACAACTCAAGCTCGTCACCATCAGTGATTTCGCCCGACACCAGGGTGCCGGTGACGACAGCGCCGAAGCCTTTCATCGTGAACGCGCGATCTACGGGCAGGCGAGTCACAAAATCCGTTGAACGGTTGGGAACCTCGCTTGCGACTTGCCGCAATGCCGCCCGCAAGTCGTCGAGGCCATTGCCGGTCTTCGCACTTACCGGAATCACCGGCGCACCTTCCAAAAACGAACCGGCCACCAACTCTTCAACCTCTTCGCGCACCAGCGAGAGCATTTCTTCCTCCACCAGGTCGGTCTTACTGATTACGATCAGGCCATGGTTCACACCAAGCAGTCGGCAGATATCGAAATGCTCTCGCGTCTGCGGCATGACGCCTTCGTCCGCCGCGATCACCAGGGCCACGGCGTCGATGCCATGCACGCCGGCAAGCATGTTTTTTACAAACCGTTCATGTCCCGGAACATCAACGAAGCCGACGCGAACGTCGCCAAGTTCAAGGTCTGCAAATCCCAAATCGATTGTGATGCCGCGACGTTTTTCTTCAGGAAGGCGATCAGGATTCTTTCCAGTTAAGGCCAGGACCAGGGAACTTTTGCCGTGATCTATGTGGCCGGCAGTACCGATAACGATGGAAGACATGGATGGGGTGCGGGGAAAAGTGACAGGTGACAAGTGACAAGTAAAAAGACGGACTGTGGCTCTCTCGTTCCTAGTAGTTGTTACTTGTCACCTGTCACCTGTCACTTGTTACTTGTCACTTGTTACTTGTTACTTGTCACTCACGCCGCGCGCGAGCACACGTTCATAAAACTCTATGTAGCGTGGTATGACGATGCCGGTGCGGTAACGCGAGACGGCCGATTCGCGCGCGCGTTGACCCATCCTGCGGCGCAAGTCGGCATCAGCCAACAATTTTGCAGCGTCGTTCGCCATCTTCTCTACGTCGCCCACCTCGCTGAGAAATCCAGTTTCACCGTCTTCAACTACCTCCGGCACGCCGCCAACGCGTGATGCGATGACAGGCACTTCACAAGCCATCGCTTCGAGTGCCGCGAGACCGAACGACTCCTGCTCGGATGGCAACAGCAACACATCAGCCGCCGACAGGTAATCAACAATCTTCGGTTGCTTGCCGACAAAAGCACACTGGTCGTAAACCTTAAGACAGCGGGCCCGGTGTTCAACGTTCGTCCTTTCGCTGCCGTCGCCAACCATCACCAGACGTGTGGTGATTCCCTTCGCCAGCACCCGCGCCAGTATCTCTACGCAATCGACAGGGCGCTTCACCGGGCGAAAATTTGAAACGTGGACTAATATGGGTTCACCGGCCGGACTGAGCGCAGCGCGTAAACTTTCGACCGGATGCCGGGCATAGTCCGTTTGGCAAACGAAATTCGGTATGACCTCGATATCGTCAAACTGAAAAATTTCTTTTGTGGCCGCTTTCAGGTAATGCGAGATTGCAGTTACGCCATCCGATTGCACAATGCCGTAACGAGTGATGGGTAGATATGAACGATCAGCGCCGACGAGAGTGATGTCGGTCCCATGCAGCGTGGTAATAACCGGAAGTCGCCGCTTGGGCTTTAGCGACTCGCGCGCCAGGATACCGCTGATGGAATGTGGGATGGCGTAATGAACATGCAGCAAATCTAAATTCTCTGTTTCCGCCACCGTTGCCATTTTCGTCGCCAGCGCCAGCGTGTAGGGCTGATGTTCAAACAGCGGATACGACATCATTTCAACCTCGTGAAAACGCACGCGCTCGTTGAGCTCGGTTAGACGAGTCGGCAGTGAAGAGGAAATGAAGTGGACTATGTGACCGCGTTCTGCAAGTTCCTTGCCGAGTTCAGAACCGACGATGCCGCTGCCGCCGTAAGTTGGATAAACCGTGATGCCGATTTTCATAAGCCAGAGGTCAGAGATCAGATGTCAGATGTCAGAGCGAAAGATTAGTCGTCAGATGGTTGAATGACAAATACAAAACGTACTGACTGACCTCTGATATCTGCCCTCTGACCTCTGGCAAAAAAGCGGAGGCAGAACGACCCTCGCAATCGCCTGCCTCCATCTCAACTTGGCTCACCTTAACTGTAAGGGGGCAAGTGAGGGCACGGAGTATATGCCCGCCCGCCGCCTTTGGCAACATTTTTTGGCCCATAATACAGTGAGCGTTTTTACCCGGTTTTTGCATGCCAAAACACCAGCTTCGAGCTGGCTAACTGCGCATCTTACGCAAAGCCGTTATAATGCTTATACATCAAAGTTAGAAGAGATTTCGTAAGACTTAATCCCAGTGGAGACGCAGTAATGCCGAAAATTAGCGACATCGAAGAAACCCCGAATCCGAACGCAATTAAATTCATCTTGCGCGAGCCGGTCAGCAACGGCACCGCGCGTTCGTATGGTTCAGCGGACCAGGCGCAGGACGATCCGCTGGCGAAATCTTTGTTTGATGTCGAGCACGTTGTTTCGGTGTTTTACATGGACCGCATGATTACGATTGAAAAGGACGAGGACGGCGATTGGGACGATCTGCTGCCGACCCTGGCGGTTCCCATACGCGCCGCGGAAGCCGTAAATTCCCCCGCCGCAGCCGCTGCGGCTGTTGGCGGTGCGATCGCGGCCGTCACCAGCGACGATCCTCGTCTATTAAAAATAAACGAAATTTTGGACGAGAAAGTCAGACCAGCGCTGATGGGAGATGGTGGCTATCTTGAAGTGCTTGGTCTCAAAGAACACACGCTCAGCATTCGCTATCAAGGTGCGTGTGGCAGCTGCCCCAGTTCGCTCACCGGTACCCTCATGGCAATTGAGGGAATGCTCAAGCAGGAAGTCGATCCCGAACTTGAAGTCATAGCCGTTTGAGTTTTTCTGGAACTCGACCCCGCCTCCCGCGTTTAATCCTTCGTCTTAAACCATCTCCATCGATCCGTTTCAGGAGAGTTCACATGCGACACTGCGCTTCCCTTCAGACTTTGATCCTTATTCTCCTGCTGTTTCCTGCCATCAATGCTCAGGAGACTGCGGAAAAAGTAATCGCACCTCCGCCTGCAAGCGCAACCACACGCGCGCCTGCGACGAAAGCTAAAACAACGGCAGCGGCTGCGAAAGCAAAGATCGAACAACAACGATCACTCGCCCTTTCTTTGCTGGTCTCGCTCGCAAACGACGCGCGCAGCTTCAAGGATCAAAAACTACGAGCACGAACCATGGCGCGCATCGCTGATGGAATATGGAATGTCGATCCTGACCAGGGTCGTTCCCTTTTCCTGCGGGCCTGGGACGCCGCTGAAGTTGCCGATCAGGATGCGGCGAGGGAGATGAGGGAGGAACGACAGCGCCAGCAAACAAGTGGTCGAGGCGTCATGCTGGTTCGCCAGCCGGATCTGCGCTCAGAAGTGTTACGGCTTGCTGCAAAACGTGACCGGGCGTTGGGCGAAGAGCTGCTGGATAAACTCAAACTTGCGAAGACGCATGAAGCTTCAGATACGCCGGCACAAAGGCCGGAAGCTTTGGAGACTCCCGAAGCAATCGGCCAACGCCTTAGTTTGGCAAGACAACTGCTCGAGGTTGATGTTGCTCGCGCTTTGCAGTTTGCGGATCCGGCGCTTGCAACGGTGACGATGCAGGGACTGAACTTTCTTTCATTCCTGCGCGAAAAAGACGCGGCTGCTGCCGATCAAAGGTATTCGCGCATGATGGCGTTGGCGGCCAGCGATGCTCAGGCGGATGCCAACACGGTCTCGCTGCTTTCGGCGTACGTTTTCACGCCCCACCTGTTTGTCACCTTCGATCGCAACGGCGGCGCCAATACCTCGCAAATGGGCCGGACCACGTACCCCCCGAGCACTCCCGAATTAAGGGCCGCTTTTTTTCGCCTTGCTACACAAATTCTAATGCGCCCACTGGCGCCACCCGATCAGGATCGGACTTCGTCTGGCATCGAAGGAAAATATCTGATGATCACGCGGCTGCTGCCACTGTTTGAACAGTATGCAACGCCGCAAGCTGTGGAACTGATGCGCGGACAACTCGCAGGGTTGAGCGGCAGCGTGCGTGAAGAAACCCGGAAGCGCGATGACGACATGCTGCGGCGCGGAATTAGAGATGAAGAACCAGCCGCAGACAACGAGCAATCCCTGCTCGATCAAATTGATCGGGCGAAGACTTCGGAACAGCGCGACCAACTCTATGTTGAACTCATACTACGCACGGTCGGCCGAGGTGATCTGCGTGCTCGTGACTTCACGGACAAAATCGAAAATTCGGATCTGCGCAAGCAAGTGAAATCATTCGTGGATTTGAGTCTCATGATCTACTTAATTGATAAGAAGAGATCTGACGACGCGCTAAAGTTAGCTGCCAATGCAGAGTTGACGCATTTCCAAAGAGTCTGGGCGCTGACGCAGGTTGCACGTCAATTGGCGGAAACGGATCGGGACCGCGCCCTGGGATTATTAGGCGATGCGCTCGATGAAGCCCGCCGCATCGGCACTTCGGATGCAGATCGACCGCGCGCGCTTATTGGCGTGGCCAACGCTTTGTTTCCACTGGATCGCACCCGCGCCTGGGAACTGGTTGGTGAAGCTGCCAGCGCAGCAAATTCTTCCGGGGACTTCAGCGGCGAAGATAGTCGGCTTACTTTGCAATTGCGGCCACCCGGGATCAATTCCATGCGCACCAACTCTACCGAGAACTTTGATCTCCCAGCCATCTTCCGCTCGCTCACAAAAGATGATTATCATCGTGCCGTTGGACTGGCCAGGACCTTCGAGGCCGACTCGCCGCGCGCTACAGCACTCATTTCTATTGCACAGGAAGTATTGACTGATAAGTGATCGGTTTGCACAAAAAGTGTTTCGCCCGCGCAGAAAGAGCGGGGGCAAGCCCACTTCCTAACCCTGAGCTGAACAAAGTCTAGGGATGATCTTCGCCGGAAAGGTTTTCAACGTAAAAGCAATCGCGCAAGTCCGAAAGTCTCGAGGTTGGGAAGGCGGGCTGGCCCCCGCTCTTGGAGCCGTTACAAAAAGGCTACGAGTAAATATTCATCGGACGTGTTAACAACGTCACTGGGTCGTCAACGTTTAGGGCCTCACGCACATAAAAAGGCTCGCCGGCGGCGACGCCGATCAACGATCCAAAATAGCGCATGCGATATTCGATCTGATCGAGAAAGCCCGGGTCGCTTATGCGCGTCATGGGTTCCTTTGATTCAGGCCGGTAAAACTGCGAGGCATGGGCGCGGATGGCCGCCATTTTCTCTTCCACAAATTCCGACACATCAACGATGAAGGACGGCACTACCTGACGCGAAAAAAGCGAGTGCATAACTGCGGGCATCGGAATCGCTTTTTGTTCGCTTGATTCGTCATAGCGCGCCATCGTCGCCAGGCGCGCGGCTTCGCGAACGATGCGGCAGGTGTTGGCATGGTCGGGATGCGGATCGTCCCAATGCGTAGTCAGCAAAACTTTCGGAGCGTGCGAACGCAGCACGCGCACCACCGCGGTGCGCGCCGCTTCAGTGGGCCAGACGTGTCCATCGGGTTGGCCCAGGTTGGAACGCACATCCAATTTCAAGATGCGACCGGCTTCGGCTGCCTCTTGCTCACGCATTTCCGGAGTGCCACGGGTGCCCATCTCGCCGCGCGTCATGTCCAATACGCCAATGCGATACCCCTGCGATTTTAGTTTTAGGATTGTGCCGGAAACGGAAAGCTCCGCATCATCCGGGTGCGCGAAAATGGCAAGCACGTCAAGCTCGATTAGCGAAGCACTCATATATGAGTTGAGGTTTAACTAATGCTGCGCTTGCGGTCAAGTAGGACGACGATGGAAAAAGGTACGCCGCTGAACCATTGACGGTGACTTCTGCGGTTTGTAGTCTCTTTTTAGAGATCAGTAGCTTTGCCTCAAATGTCATTTGGCCACGTTGGCTTCGGCTTTGCCGCCTGATGTGCGGCGGTGGTTATGCCCCGCCGATAGCAGCCAGATTATTACGGGGCTATGACCCGGGGGCGGATTTGGCCCTTCCGAGGTTAATAGGCCAAAGGCTGCGCACCGCGGGCATAGCCCAAAAATGTAAAGAACCTCCGCCGGCAGGACGTAGCCACCGCCGCACATCAGGCGGCAAAGCCGAAGCCTAAGAGGCCCGTGACTTTCTAGGCAAGCCAGGGATCATTAGCAGAAAATTATGAAGCTCGTCGTCCTTGGTTCCGGAACATCGATTCCCCATCCGGCTCGCAGTTCAGCTGCGTACTGGCTGGAGATGGACAACCAGACGCTTCTGTTGGATATTAGCGCCGACGCACCTCATCGCATGGCCCAGGAACAATTGGATTGGGCCAATCTTGATGCGATTTGGATTAGCCACTTACACTTGGACCATTGTGCTGGTATCGCACCACTGCTTTTCACCACTCGATCGGCACCACAAACTCAAGCTCGTTGCAAGCCACTAACTGCCTTTGGCGCTGCCGGGTTTAAGCAACTGCTGCAGGCAATTGATGAAGCTAACAACTACGGTTTGCTGCGGCAGCCTTTTCCCGTTCACTTGATCGAAGTAGAGCCGGGCACAGAATTCGAGATACTGCCCGGGGTCATTGCCCGGACCTTTTCGACGCCACACACGAAAGAGAGCCAGGCCATCCGGCTGACGGACAAAAAGGGCAGCATTATTGTCTATACATCCGACACCGGCTTTTCAAAAGACCTGGCGACGTTCGCCAATGGAGCAGACTTGTTGCTGATTGAGTGTGCGTTCTATAAAGATAAGCCAGTCGATACACATCTCGAGTTGCGCGAGGCGATGCAGATCGCCGAGACGTGCGCCCCAGGGAAGGTTATGCTGGGTCATCTTTACTCAAATTGGGACGGTATCGACCTTGCCGGAAAAGCAAAGCTTCTTTGGCCGGGTGAAACGCTCGAGGCGGTCGACGGTCTGCGATAGGAAATCTAAAAACAGTTAGGATGGTGGGATGAAGCAAAAAATTTTTCTAACGCTGGCGTTAGTGATGTTGCTAATGGTTGACTCGGGAATTTCACGTGTCCCCGCAACCACTTTCGAAAGCGACCCGGATTTATCATTGCTCGAGACAGGCCAGGCAACAAAGGTGCGCAGAGGTGCGCCGGTCCCCTCGGAGCTCAAGATCATCTCGTACAATATCCGCTGGCGTGGTGGCGAGGACCTGAAAAAACTCATCCAAGTCTTGCAAACAGACAGCGAGCTTGGCCAGGCAGCTATTTTGGGATTGCAGGAAGTCGACCGCCAAAAGAAACGCACGGGAAACGCGAATATTGTCAAACTGCTCTCTGAAGAACTCGGAATGCATTACGCGTGGACCGCACCGCCAACGCCGCGCGCGGAAAAAGAAGAAGAAACCGGAGTGGCTATCTTGAGTCCGTATCCCCTTGCTGAGGTGAAACGTATCGTGCTGCCGCATGAGGGGCCGGGACGCAGACGCCGGGTGGCGATCGGTGCGACCGCGGTCATTGGAGACACCCGAATCAGGTTTTATTCAGTGCACTCAGAAACCCGAATGTCAGTAAAGAAAAAGCTCGAACAGATGCAGGCCGTGCTGGCGGATTTGGAACATTTCCCTGGAAAAATGCCGGCAATTGTCGTTGGTGATCTGAACACCTGGGAACCGCAGGCAGTAAATAAAACTGAGAAACTTTTTAAGGCGCAGGGTTTCAGGACCCCATTCGACAACGACTCCACATTTTTCCGGCGCCTGCTCTTTGTACCCCTAAAACTAAAGCTGGATTGGATGTGGCTTAGGAATCTGGAGGTAACTAAATTCGGCATCGACAAGACCGTCAAGCTTTCAGATCATTGGCCACTTTGGATGAACGTGACTATTCAGAAAGCGAAACCACAATGAATCTGGAATTAACAACCCGCAAACAATAGCATGGCCGCAATGTGCTAAACTCCAGCCCCCCCCTTTCAGAATCAGTTTCCGGAGACGAGCCGCGGGAATGATCAAATGAAATGCCCTGTTTGCGAAAGACGGACAGGCTGGATGCGAACGCGTTGTCCCGCCTGTAGAACTAAGCTAATCCAGTGGTACATCATCGCAGCCATTCTTGTCATAATGGCTTGCTATGGCGGGTTGGTTATTCTGGAAAACGTTGGCTAGCGGATCGCGCAACTCTCAGCGGACGCCCCATTCCCACATTCCATACTGAATCTTTTTATCCAGTGCCGCACCCGACTGCTTTAGTGTCAACGCGATCTGTCCGCGATGATGTGATTCGTGCGAAACGAGATAACCCAGAAAAGCAACTACATGAGGTTTGAATCCTTTGACTTTGCCGCCCTGGGCCATACTCTGTTCAAGTAAAGATCTAATTGCCACGCCTGAATCTAACAGCGACTTTCGCAACTGCTTCTTATCAAGCGCGTGTTCTTTCTCCAGTTTCGTTAATCCTTTAAGTAATTCCGGCGCCGCAGCTTTCAGCCACATCAATCGCACATTGTGAATGTGCGCAAATTGCTCGCCGACGTTTCTTCCCTTGGAAGCGGATAGACTGCGCAACGGGGCAGGCTCAACCGCCTCGAGCAAATAAAGATTGATGCGATTGTGAATGTCCCAGGTTTCGAGAAATTGTTTATTGTCCATACAGGGAAATCTTAGCGCACACGCACCACGATGCTGTTGGTAGTCAGTGCATTACCAGTCGCACGTTGCAGTTCAGCGATCGCTTTGTTGAGATCAGTCTGCGCACGCAATTCGCTTCCGCGCGCGGTAGTCAAGGCTGTTTGCCGTTCTAACACCAGGAACACTGTCGACTGTCCGGCATCCAGTTTTCTTTGTTCACTCTGATACTGTTGCTCGCTAGCCTGTCGCTGAATCACCGCGGAATGCAGACGCGCTTCGGCGCTGCGCACCAGCTGCAAAGCGTTTCTCACCTCAACCTGAATCGCTTGCTGTAATTGCTCGCGCTGCGTAGCCAGGCGCTCCCCTTCAACCAGCGAGCGGCCCAGTTGCGCTTGCGTTGTGCGATTTCTCAGCGGCAGGTTGATCTGCACGCCAACGCGATAATTGTTGAAGCGATTAGCCAGCAGGTTTTGCAGCGACTGGTTGTAGCCGCCAAGCAATTCCGGCGAAATCGTTTGCACCGGAGGCTCCGGCAAACGGTCAAAGCCGGAATTTATCAGCAGTTTGTTGACTGCGTCGCGCAATTGACTCGACGACGACGTGAAGGGGTTTACGCCGCCGCTGGTTGTTCCGGCCAAACCGACCATGCCGTAGGAACCGACAAGATCTATCTGCGGCTTGGTTTGTTCGCGAAAATATTTTTGATCAATTTGATTGATTGCGCGAGCGACAGTTGATTGTTGCAACTCAGGACGGTTGTCCATCGCTGCCTTCATCGCGTCGGGCAATGAAATCACAGGTGTAACCAAATCAACGGAATCAGTCGGCACAATCGAAAGATTCCAAAAATCCGACTGATGGTTCTCGGCAATCAGATTTTTCAGATTGTTTTCGGTACGTGAGACGTCTTCCAGTGAAGAAAATAGAGTTTGCGCAAAGCCGGCTACTTGCGCTTCCGCTGCAACTACATCGATCGGCGCCAGTGCGCCTTCAGCTACCAGCCGCCGGTTGTGTTCCAGTTGTGTGCGCGCGTCCCGCACCGCTTCCCTCTGCACCTGTAAATTACGCAATGCGAAAACCAGGTCCCAATAGGCCCGTTGCACGCTGGTAATTGTCTCGATTGCCCGCTGCCGAAACTGCGCGTCGGTCAGCGAGAGATTTTTCTTTGCGATTTCGATGGACCGGCGACTGACGTCAAAACGCAAGCCGCGTAACAGCGGCTGCGTATAAGTAAACGTCAACGCGGTTGGATATTGGGGATTCAACGCGGTGAACTGATTGTTGGTGGTTAATCTGATGGAAGAGAAATCGAGGTGATAATTACCGCCGAATGCCGGCGTCAGCCCTTCCAGTCGCGCCGTTCCCGTGTAATCGCTTTGGGTGACGGCGCCGTCGGAACCGCCGCTCAAAAAACTCGAGATGGGGCTTTTAACCCGTTCATAGTAAGACGAAGAGCTAATACGCGGATCGTACGCGCCCTGTGCCGCCTTAAGATCAAACTCTGAAATCCTCACATTCTGGCGCGCGACTTCGATGTCTTTATTGTTTGCCAGCGCCAGCGCTAATGCCTCCTTAAGCGAAAGCGGTCGTTGTCGATCCATGTCCACGCCAACGCGACTCAACTCAGGCAGAGGTTTCTGCGCCGGACGAAAATCTGCCGCGACAACTGGTACCAGCAACTCCTGCGGCGCCGGCGAGGGTGATGGCGTTTGGGATCGAGCCACGATGGTGAAAGAGAAGATTGCCAGGAAGCTCAGCACTGCGACTTTGCCGCCGCACAGTGCGGAAAGGCTCCGCCTTTGGGTACGGACTTTTTCTTCCGATGAGGCTATGCCTCCGTCCACTAGGCGAGGCGCAGCCTCGCCAAAGGATTCTAGTACCAGCTTCGGAAAGGCAAAGCCTTTCCGCACTTTGCGGCGGCCAAGCCGCAAAACTGGAGTGCTTTCAACTTCAACCATTTTTGTCACCAACCTGGAGCTCCCACTCAATGTCTCGATACCAAACCCAAAAGGGATGCAGTTGCACTGGCTGCTTTGCGGCGCACGCGCCCGAACACTTTGGTAAGGCCTGCTCGGATCAGTCCCCAAACTCTGTGTTTACCGAGGTCGTCGAATAACGAATAAAAAACCGGCACTGCCAACAAAGTCAGCAACAAGCACAACGATTGTCCGCCAACAACCAGCACGCCAATCGAACGGTTAGTGCCCGAACCTGGGCCACTGGAAATCGTCAGCGGCAACATGCCGGCCACCAGCGCGATCGTAGTCATCAGAATCGGCCGCAACCGATCGCGGTTCGCGCGAATTATTGCTTCCAGTCGTTCCATACCGCGCGCGCGCAGCTGGTTCGTGTGATCGATTTGCAGGATCGCGTTTTTCTTGACCACGCCGAAAAGAAGCAACAGGCCCAGTCCGGAAAAGATGTTTACCGTTTGTCCGGTCATCAGTAACGAAACAATTCCGAAAGGTATAGCCAGCGGCAAGGTCAACAGAATCGTGATCGGGTGAATGAACGATTCAAACTGCGCGGCCAGCACCATGTACATGAAAACAAAGGACAGCACGAACGCCAGCATGAAGTAGTAACCGGCGCGTCCCAGTTCTTTTGAGCGGCCCGCTAATCCCGTCGAGTATGCCGGATCGATATTTATCTCTTTTGCAAACTGATCCATCTTGGTGATAACGGCTGCCTGCGAGCCGCCGGGTTTGACGTTAGCCATCAGCGTTACTTGTCGCTGCCGGTTGAGACGATCAATCGCTGAAGGTCCGGTGCCTTCTTCAACCCTCACCAGGTTGTCAAGACTTACCCAACCAATCTTTGACGAAGAAACGATCATGCGATTGAGACCTTCGACGCTCGATCGAAATTCACCAACAGCCCGCACACGAACGTTGTATTGATCGGTACCGGCGTTAAAAGTAGAAGCCTTTTGTCCCGCAACCAGCGTGTTCAGGGCCTGCGCGATGTCGGCAACGCGGACGCCGAGATCCCCCGCGCGAGCGCGATCGATGACTACGCGCAATTCCGGTTTCCCGGTGATTAGCGTTGAGTCAACGTCAACCACATCAGGGATCGTTTTCATCTTTGCCTGCATCGCTTCGGAATACCTGGTGAGCTTGTCGAGATCGGGTCCGCCGATTACGTATTGAATATCGGCATTGCGAAAGCCGCCGCCGGATATGGCCGCGACCTGCTGCACGCTGGTTCGTAGTTGGCTGGGATATTCCTTCAGGTACTTCGACAAAATTTCAGAGCGAGCGCGGGACATCAAGTCGGCTTGAGAGAAGTCGCGATCTTCAATCGGCTGCAGTTTCACGTAAATCGAGGCAACGTTTACCTGCTCCTGTTGACCACCCCCGATCGTTGGTTAGCGTGTCAGTCACTCCCGGCAACTTGCGCACGTCGGCAGAAATTCGTTCGGCCAGCTCCGAAGTAGCGGCGAGCGTGTAACCTTCGGGCGCGCGCACATTGAGTTCAAACTGCGACTGGTCATCGACTGGCAGAAAGTTTTTGCCCACAAACATGAACAGCGGCACGATGCTGATGATGACGATCGCGCAGGCAGCCACAATTATCCACCGGTGGGCCATGGACCAGGTCAACATCCGTGTGTAGTTACGATCAATCGGCCGGTAGAGGCGTGATTCCTTGGAGCCGTGATCAGCAGGTTCTGTTTTTCGTTCAAAACCGCCTTCCTCTTTATCGCTGCTTCGCTTGATCAGCCGAGCTGCCAGCATTGGTGTCAAGGTGAAGGAAACGAGCAGTGAAACCGCGATGGCAAATGACGACGTCAATCCAAATGAAGACATGAAGCGGCCGACAATGCCGCCCATAAAACCCACCGGGAGGAATACCGCCAACAGCGAAAGCGTAGTCGCTGTGACCGCCATGCCAATTTCCTTCGTGCCATCGATGGCTGCCTGAAAAGGCGGAATACCCTTCTCTTCAATGAAGCGAAAAATGTTTTCCAATACAACTATGGCGTCGTCGATCACGATCCCGACCATCAGCGTCAGTGCCAGCATCGTGATTTGATTGAGGGTGAAGCCCATCGCTGCCATCAGACCAAAAGTTGCGATCAACGAGGTGGGAATCGCCAGCGCCGCAATAACTGTCGAACGGAAACTCCATAAGAAAAGAAAGACGACGATGGCCGCCAGGATGCTGCCTTCAATCAAGTGCGTCTGAATCGCTTCGATCGAGGCTTTAATGAAGATGGATTGGTCGCCAACTATTTTCGTCTGGAAACCCGGCGGTAACGTCTTTTGCAGTTCCTGCAAACGTTCCTTCACCGCATCTGCGACCGCAACTGTGTTCTGCCCGGATTGTTTAGCAACCACCAGGGTGACCGCCGCCTGCCCATTCAAACGTGCTTCGGTTCTCGCTTCTTCTGCGCTGTCTTCGGCATAACCGACATCACTGAGTTTTACGGAGTACGCTCCACGACTGCCCACGACAAGGTTGTTGAAGTCTGACGGGTTAATGATGCGGCCCATTGTGCGCACTGTTAGTTCGCGCGTGCCTTCGTCTATTCGCCCGCCCGGTACTTCCAGGTTCTGGGCGCGCACCGCGTCCGCGACCTGTGCAACCGTGACGTTAAACGCGCGCAGTTTGTCGGGGTCGACCCAAATCTCGATCTCGCGCATACGTCCACCGATGATCTGAACATTGCCTACGCCGTTGATCGATTCAATCTGTTGTTTGATTTTCTTGTCGGCAACGTCAGTAACTTCGCGCGCCGAGCGAGGCGCCGACACGGCAATACGTACCACTGGCGCCGCATCCGTATCTAACTTCTGAACGATCGGCTGTTCAGCAGTTACCGGCAGATCACTGAGGATCAAGTCGATCTTATTGCGCACTTCCTGCGCAGCAATGTCCGGATTTTTTTCCAGCAGAAAAGTGATGAATACCTGGGAGACGCCTTCCACCGAAGTGGAACGCAGTTCGTCGATGCCGCTGACCGTGTTTACTGCGCCCTCAACCTTGTCGGTGATCTCGGTCTCAATCTCCTGCGGCGAGGCGCCGGGATTGATGACTGTCACGGTGATCGTGGGCAAATCGATCTTGGGAAACAGATCCACTCCCAACGATTGGTAGGAGAAAAGTCCCACGACGGTAAGACTCAGAATGAGCATCGTCGCGAAGACCGGACGCCTAACACAAATTTCAGCTAACTTTTGCATTGATTAAATCGGCCGGCCTTTGGTCTTTGGTCTTTGGACCTCGCGGTTTCCGTAGACTTGAATCAAGTGCAAAGACCAAAACCCAAGTCCAAGCCCTACTGCCTAACAGCCATCCCGTCACCCAACTGCTCAATATTGCTGGTGGCCACTAGTTCATCTCCGGCGACACCATTTTTAATCTGGATCAAATCACCTTCGGTTTGACCCAGTTGGACCACACGTTCCTGAACGTGGCCGTCCCTGATCACAAAAACACGGCTAACCCCGGATTCGGTACGCACTGAGCGCGCAGGCACTAGTACCGCAGGCTGCGCCCGTGATTGCAGAATTCTGACGGTGGCGAACTGCCCGGGCTTTAAGGCGCCGTTGCTGTTTTCAATCTCAGCTTCCACCGTTAGCGTGCGCGAAGCGGGAGTTACGTTGGGTGACACTCGTGCTATGCGACCGCTGAAATTCTTATCAGGCCACGCACTCGTCGTAACAGAGACCGATTGACCAATGCTGATTGCCGGAATTGCCTGCTCAGGAATATCAATGCGCACGCGCAAAGGATTAATTCGTACGATTGTCGCCACCTTGGTCGTTGGCGAAACGTATTCACCGAGGTCCGCGTTGCGTTCGGCAACAAAGCCATCGATAGGGGAAAAGACAAGCGCATATGAAAGACTTCTGCGCGCCAGATTTAGTTGACTTTCGGCGTTTGCGACATTAGCGCGCGCCGTCATTACGGCGGCGTAGTTTTGCCGGGCCAGCGACAGCGCTGCTTCATAGACTTGGAGCAACTGGTCGCGCTGTGCTTTCTGCTGATCATACTGGGACCGCGAGACGTCGCCGGATTCAATTAACTTTTCCGAGCGGCGTAGATTCTTTTCGGCCAGATCAAGCGCGACTTTAGCGTTGTTAACTTCCGGAATATTGTTCAAATTAAACGTCTGACCGGGACGAACCCCAACTTTCTCCTCCGCCTGACGCAAAGAAGCCTTCATCTGATCGAGTTGCGCCTGTTGCTGTTGTACGCGAAGTTTTGAATCCACATCGTCAAGCCGGACAATCATCTGCCCGCGCTTTACGTAGCTGCCCATGTCAACGCCGATCGCAACGACCTTGCCCGCAATCGACGGCGCAACGTCCGTCTGCTCGTCGCCAGTCAAACTTCCAGTCGCTTCGAAGTATTGCGGCAGTTCACGGACGATCGCAGTCGCTGTCGTAACATCGATCGCGACCGGCGGTGCGGAATTCGCTTGTTCTTGTCTGACATTCGCTTTTGAGCCGCCACAAGCTACTACCAGCAACAGCACCAGCGTCAAAGACACCGATAACAACAACAAAGAAATGATTTTGCGAGATAACACGGGTCTACTTCTTTCTCGGAATCCGTTTGCCGGAAAATTCTTCATCTTTCGCTAAGCAGCTTTGCTGCTGATGCCGTTTAGCAAAATATCGGAGAAGTGTTTTGCCGCATCCTGATTGGAAATTTTCAGCAAGTGACGCTGCGGGTCCCAAAGATTGTTGTTCAATGAATGGTGAATGATCATGCCGATGAACGCGCGCACCGCGATGGCGGGATCCATTGCGACCATGGCGCCGTCTCGTTGTCGTTCGGCAATGTAATTACCAAGCAGCTCGTACACTCGCCTGACAAACTTCTCAAAAAACATTTGCGCCAGTTCGTGGCCTTCGAGAGCAGAGTGCAATAACAGACGTTGAAACTCCGGATCGCATTCGTGGTGCTCAAGAGCTCCCAGTGCCAGCCGCTCAAACACGGCGCGGTCGTCCTTCTCCTTGAGCGCCTCGGCCACCATCGCTTCGGGATTCATCGAGTCTCCCGAACAAGCTTTATGATCCAGGATGGCTGAATACAATTCCTGCTTGTTAGTGTAGTGCCGAAAAACCATTGCTTCGGAAACGCCGGCTGCCTGTGCAATTTCCTTGGTGGTAGTGCCGACGAAGCCTCTTTGCGAGAAAAGACTCACCGCGACGCGCAGGATTTGCCGCCGCCGCTCTTCCGCCGACATGCGCGATCCATTCGGCGTCGCCGCATCCGTCTTTAGTGTTGTTTGCTTAATCAAAGTGAATCCCTTGACCAACGAGACGTTCAAAGTAAGTACTTACTTACCACCGTCTTCTCAGGCTGTCAAGGGCGGGAAAGCAGAAGTCCCGGGTTCATGGACGCGTGAAGCGCTTGTATCGTTCCCACCCGACGGCACCGAGGATTTGTACCTTTTCACAACAAGAATTTCCCCGATTGCGCGTCGGTTCCACTCAATCGGCACAATTGAAACCGTGTTAAGCAGCTTGGCACACTCGGCACGTTGTTTGCTCAACACCTTTGTGATCACTTCTGTGTGAGATTGAATCTTCCCAACAGGAAGTACTAAGTAAGCAGTAACATTCGCCGTAAACAATGCAGCAACCATAAGGAGAATTCACAGCATGTCGCAGAACAGTTCAAGTACAGATTTCCCCGGAACAACAGGAACCACTGGCTCAAATGCAAGCTCAACTACCGGTGGCTCGAGCACTGGCACCGGAGCCGCAACGGGCTTGGCGCAGACGGCGCAGGAATATGGTGAAAAGATTTCAGGTGCCGCCAGCCAGGCTAGGGATTACGTCAGCGACAAGGTAACTGTCGTTGGTGACAAGCTAAAAGATCTTCAGAACGCCGACCTCGGTGAGATTGCCGAGAATGCAAAAGACTACGCCCGCAAGAATCCTGGTCAGGCAATTCTCATCTCAGCGGCGGCAGGTTTGTTGGTCGGTTTGGTTATTCGCGGTCGACGCTAGACTTCGCTACTCGCGATTGCGCTAGTTAGAAAAGGAGACAAACCCATGGCGGCTTCAGCTACAGGTGCGACATCGGCAGTGGTGTCGCCAGAAACTGATAACGAAAGTCTTCCTGCACTGTTTAGCCGGTTAGGCGACGACGTGATGCAGCTCTTCGATACCAAGATAAGCTTGCTGAAGGTGGAATTGAAGGAAGAAGCGAATACCTATGCTCGAGGAGGCGCGATGATCGCGGTGGGTGGTGTCATCGCGGCCATCGGCTTTGCGCTATTGAATGTGGCGCTTGCGTTTGGCATATCCGCGTTGATTGCCAACATGGAAATCAGCCAGCCCGCAAAATATGCTATCGGTTTTGTCGCCGCCGGGCTGCTCTACCTGATAGTGGGCGCCATAATCGTCAGCACTATGAAAAACCGTCTCGCCAGGCAAAGCCTTGTGCCCGACCGAACAGTTGAAGAACTAAGAAAGGACAAGCAATGGCTGAAGAACGAAATCTAGGTCTCGCGCGTGCGCGCGAAACGAGCGACGAAGATGCTTCGAAAGAAGTCTTGCAACGTCGCATGGAAGAAGCGCGTGATTCGATCACAAACACCGTCACGGAAATCAAAGACAACGTGACGCAGCAATATGAAAACGTGAAGGAGGCGCTCGACTGGCGTGAGCATTTCAAGAGACAGCCGGTGGCCTGGACGCTGGGAGCGGCCGGCGTCGGGTTTTTCGTTGGCTACGGAATCGCAGCCGCAATAACCGGCGATGATTACGACGACGACGTTCCATACGCGTCGCAAACTATGCATCCCTATACGGCCCAGCCTGTAGTCGGTGAGCCGCTCGCAAGCGCCATGTCCTCCGCGAAGACAAATGGCAAAGACGAGGGCCCGGGGCTGATTGAGCGTTTCAAGGAAACTTCAGCGTATGACCGCCTAAGTAAAGAGGCAGGATCGCTGGGTGATCGGCTCGTAGAAGAACTTTCAACTACGGCACAACAGGTCGTTTTGCCGGCGCTACTGAAAAAGATCAAAGGCTGGATTGGCGTCGATCTCACCAACAAGGCGACGTCGATGGCCAGTGAACGAGTTCATAGTTCCCATGAACCTTCGCTGGCGCAGTCGAAAGAGGTTTAGAATCGAGACTAACCAAATAAGAAAAGGCGAGCAGCAGTGCTCGCCTTTTCTTATGGTCTGATAAAACGCCTAAGGGGTGACCTTTTTAAAACCCGCGTAGCGGGCGAAAGCATAAAGCCTGGGGTAGAGCGAAGCGGAACTCCAGGATCTAAGTCACCAAAAAACAATTGAGTCCGCGAAGCGGCTGATAGCGGTAAAATGCCAATCGTGATGAGGCTGCTGTCGGCCGCTCCGCGGACTTTGAATAATTTCGTCGCCGGTTCCTAGGGTTTCGCTGCGCTCCACCCCAGGCTTTATGCCGTCGCCCGCTTCGCGGGCCCAAGACAAACTGTTCTTTACGGCATCCGCTTACGCGGCACCTTTTCGTCCCGCATGGCCGCGTTGTAAACGAAAGCGGCCATGATCGTCGCCGCTTGCTTCATATCGTCTCCCTGCACCCGATCAAATACGTCCTGATTTGAATGGTGCGTGCGCGAATCGTATTCGATCTCGTCCTGAATAAACTGAAATCCTGGAAGACCCACAGAATCGAATGACACATGGTCCGTGCCGCTGGTGTTAGCGATCGTAAGCGTAGCCGCGCCTAGATCGCGAAACGGCATCAACCACTGGCGAAACAGCGGTCGCACAGTTTCATTACCCTGCAAAAATACGCCGCGAATTTTCCCCGTTCCGTTATCGAGATTGAAATAGGCAGCAAAGTTATTGTATTCCGGTGTGGTTATTAGTTTCGGTCCGGAAGGCACAGCACCACCGACTGGTGCGGCCGGTGAATCGAACCTGGCGAAGTGTTTTGCGACATACGCCTTTGATCCCAGCAGCCCCTGCTCTTCGCCGCTCCATAAGGCAACACGAATTGTGCGGCGTGGTTTTAGGCCGAGCGTCTGGATGATCCGCGCAGCTTCCATGGCAACTGCAACTCCGGCGGCATTGTCAGTCGCACCTGTTCCGCCGTGCCATGAATCCATGTGACCGCCAAGCATTACTACTTCGTCCTTAAGATCGCTACCTGGAATTTCGGCGATGGTGTTGTAGCCCATGGGATCCGCGTCCTGCCATTCGACATTCAATTCGATGCTCATCTTTGGGTTTTCGCCGGCCTGAATCATGCGCACGATACGATTGTACTGTTCGACCGCGAGCACCATCTGGGGCGTTACCTGGGTGGCACTCTTGTCGAACGACTGAATCAAGCGTGGCGCGCCGGCTCCGTAGGAATCGATCGTTACCGGCTGGGCGACGGTTGCAGATTGCACGAATATCGTACCGCCATCTCCGGCGCGACTGGGGTCGACCAACAGCGCCGCACCTTCGTCGCGAAAGAACAAATATTTCTGCATGTTGAAAACTTGTGCGGCGCGGTATTCCGGAGTGAAACGACTTCTACCAGGAGTGGGTTCAGGCGCGTCTGCGAGTTGCAGCAAATCTTTTTCGGTCAGCCGGGTACCGAGCGGCTCAAAACGTGCTTTCACCTCACGCACGGCCGAAGTCAAAACGATGGCGCCTCGGAGTTTGCCTTTGAACTGCTGCAACTCCACTTCATTTTTCGCGTCGACGTAAACCACCGGAGCATTCAACCCTAGTGAGATCGCAGGCGACCACGCTTTCGGGTAAGCAATTAATGGAATATTCAATGGTTCGCTAATTTGCGCCGAGAATCGTTTCAACGTCCAACCGCGCCCGAAAGGTCCCCAGGCTTCGAGATGCGCATTCTGAAGTCCAGACTTGGTCAGTTGATCGCGTGTCCATTCATTTGCGCGCTTCATTCCCGGCGAGGCCGTCAGGCGTGGCCCAATCACGTCGCTGAGATAACTCAACGTCTGCATTACCTGTGAACGGTTGAGCCCCTCATCTTTAATTCGTTCGATTGGATCGTTTGGATCTTTCGCCGGCGTCCGTTGCCCCCGCGCCTGCGTTGCCGGCACCACGACCGGGGGCACCGGCTGCTGGGCAATGGTGATCACCGGCATAGGTACTAAAACAATAAGCAGTAGTAGTGCTACATGGCGACGAGGCATGTTTGTATTTCTCTCCAGGTTTAGGGAATGGGCCTAAGCGATTACAGCGCAATTTTGCGTTGCATAAGATCAAGAAGTTCAGAGTACAAACTTTAGTTTGCGTTGCCTCGGAAGACCAACCTAAAGGTAGTACTCTGAACTGCTTGAAAGCCATCCTAGGCAACCGGCGCAGTCTTTTTCGGCTTCGATTTCGCTTTGGGAGGTTCGCTCACTTCGGGCTCATTAGATCGATAGCCACATTCGGTGTTGGCGCAGTAGCGGAACGTTCCCTGCTTCTTGGTAGTCTTCTCGAGCAGAAACGGCTCGTTGCACTTCGGGCAAACCTCAAGGACGGGCTTGTCCCAATAAACGCGATCACAATCGGGATAGGCTGAGCAGCCGTAAAAGACTTTGCCGCGCTTTGATTTTTTGACGACTAAATCACCTTTGCAACCGGGCCGCGAACACTTAACACCCGTCAGCTCCTGCTTGATGTACTTGCACTTTGGATAATTTGAGCAGGAGATAAACTCGCCAAAGCGCCCAAAGCGCCGCACCAGTTGCGCGTCATCGAGCGGGCATTTTTCGTCAAGTGGAACCGGCGCCGGTGCAGCTACTCCGCTTTTGGCAATCTTGCGAATATTTCGACACTCGGGATAGCCGGTGCAGCCGAGGAATGGGCCAAAGCGGCCGCGCTTAAGCTGCATTGGCTTGTCGCAGAGTTCGCATACTTCGGGCTCGACAGTTTCTGCAGTCCCAGTGGCGGAGTGGGTTCCCTTTTTAGCGCCGTTGGCAGCAACCTTGGGCTCAGCATCGCGCGTGGCCTCGCAATTCAAACACTTGAGATACTTACCAAAGCGGCCGCGCTTCCGGACCATGCCTTTCGTCTCACATTTAAGACAGACCTCGTCAGTTGGTATCTCTTCGTCCTTAACACGTTTCGTGTAATCGGTGAACGTAACCAGATCCTTCGAAAATTTCGCGTAGAATTCATGCAGCGCATCGGTCCACTTAAGTTTGCCTTCCTCAACGCTGTCCAGCTCTTCCTCCATTCGCGCGGTGTAGGTCTCATTAAAGAGATCCGCAAATCCACCCTCGATCAGCAGGTCGTTAACCGTCTTCCCTAACTCGGTGGGATGAAAACGTCCTTCGTTTTTCTCAACGTATTCACGCGCCAGAATGGTCGTCATGATCGCAGCGTAGGTTGAGGGGCGGCCTATTCCTTTTTCTTCAAGGGCCTTTACGAGCGTAGCTTCCGTAAAGCGCGGCGGAGGATCGGTGAAATGTTGTTCGGGCGTAATCTTGTTGAGCGCCAGCGTCTCACCTTTTTCTACCGGCGGTAGCGTGCGCTCGGCCTCTTCATCTTCTTCGGTCTTCTCGTCGCGGCCCTCCTGATAAAGTTTCAGGAAGCCGTCAAATTTCTGCACCGAACCCGTCGCGCGGAAAATGAAGCGTCCCGCTGCAATATCGATAGTAGTCTGGTCAAACAGAGCCGGTGTCATCTGCGAAGCGACTGAACGCTGCCAGATCAAGCGATAAAGCCGCAGCTCGTCATTGTTCAAATAGCTGGCGAGCGCGTCGGGAGTGCGTGTGACGTCGGTGGGTCTGATGGCTTCATGCGCATCCTGCGCATCCTTCTTTGATCGATAGTGAATTGCCTTTTCCGGCAAGTATGGCGCGCCATACTGTTTGCTAATGAAATCCCGCACCTCACTTAGCGCCGCGTCAGAAACCCGAGTGGAGTCTGTTCGCATGTAGGTGATCAACCCGACGGAGCCTTCAGCGCCAATCTCGATGCCCTCGTAAAGCTTCTGGGCAATCATCATGGTCCTTTTCACGGCCCAGCCAAGTTTACGCGCCGCCTCTTGCTGTAACTTCGAGGTGATGAAAGGTGGAACTGGATTGCGTTTGCGCTCTTTCCTGTTTACCTCGCTGACCACAAACTCTTGCTGGTTAACTTCTGCGACCAACTCACTGGCGCTGGTTTCATCTTTAATTAATATTTCGCCGCGCTTAATCTCCTGGTCGAACCCGCCAGTCTTGACTGTCTGTTCGCCAACTTTAAATAGGCGCGCATCGAACGCGGGTGGTAGGTGGGCAGCGAGATTTGCGAATATCGTCCAGTATTCGGTCTTGACAAACTGCTCAATCTCGCGCTCGCGCTCAACCACCATTCGCAGCGCTACCGACTGCACGCGCCCCGCGCTGAGTTTTCCGCCGACGGTGCGACAAAGAAGTGGCGAGACCTTATAACCAACCAGGCGATCCAACACGCGGCGAGCTTGCTGAGAATCAACGAGGTTTTGGTCGATTTGCTTCGGGTGTTCGAAAGCTTCGTTAACCGCCCGCTTCGTAATCTCATTAAACATCACGCGAAAAGTAGCCTTCGCAGGTCGCTTCGGCACAATTTCTTCGGCCAGGTGCTGGCAAATTGCTTCACCTTCCCGATCCGGGTCGGCGGCGAAATAGATGTTGTCCGCTATTTTGGCTGCAGCCTTAAGCTCGGAGACTATTTTCTTGTTGTTGCGTTTTCTGGAGTCGGGAATTACTTCGTAGGTAGGTTTGAAATCGTCATCAACGTCAACCCCCAAACCTTTGGAAGGTAGATCTTTAATGTGGCCTATCGAGGCCTTAACCAGATAGTCCTTTCCCAGATATTTATTAATGGTCTTCGCCTTGGCCGGCGATTCAACTATGACTAAATTCTTTGCCATTGTTCGATCTATTACTACACAACAACTGCATCAGCTGCTTTATCTCGTTCGTTTCGCGCCAGAATCCCAAAATACAAGAAATAGTTTCGCAAGTCATTCGGGTGATTAAACTCGCGAGCCTCACTGACAAGTTCATCGCATATTACTTCTCTCAACCTGGTCAATTCTTTTAAGCGATGGTTCTTCCATCGTGGATCAGCAATCGTCAAATCCAGCAACTCGAGCGTTCGCGCGAAGGCGTGTTCAAAGCGCACCTCATCACACCGTTCTTTCCATCGCAATGCCCGCTCATACTCGCTGCCGACATTCCCCAACTGAGTTGCGAGCGTCATTGTAAACCAGCGGCCAGCGGCCAAGTCTGGGTGATAAGTTGTCATTTGCTCTTCTCGTTGATCAACGAGCGAACTATTCGAATAATTCGAGCTCGAATTTCGGGGTCTTCGACGCCGCGTGACCGATTGCTTTGCCTGGGTCGGATATTGATCATCGAATCAAACTCCACCATTTCGCTGAATTCCCGTTCTGTATACAAATTAATCCCCCACAAATTCTCCTGACGGGAATTCCGTTCAATCAAAAACGCTTCTTCGTCGGCGTGTAACTCCGCCCCAACGGCCATGACTTCTTTTTCGACATCAACTACAGCCTTGACCATGTCGCCGTATAGTTCTTCGCCGGCGTCACGGAGTTGTTGAGTTGAAATTCGCTCGCGTACCAGCGTTGTTCCCATATACACTTCACATCTTCCGCACAAAACATTTCCCCGGCAACGCTCGCACCAGGTCGCGCATTTCCAATGTCAACAACGCCGAGGTCAAATCCGATATCGACAACTTGCTGCGATCAACTAACGCATCGATGTGCTTCGGATCGTCCGCCGACAATAACTTGAAAACCGAATGCTCGTAACCCGTCAACCCCTGCGGCACCATTGCCAGTTGATCCGCCAGCGACTTCTCTTTCTTCTTAGCACCCAGTGGCGGCGGCAATAATCTCGCCGCGATCTGGGGCGGCAGTTCGGCCGCGATGTCCTGCCACTGCTGCACCAACTTTGCACCGGCACCCTTAATTAGATAATTCGTGCCAAAGGAGGTGCGCGACGTAATGTTTCCTGGAACCGCGAAAACCTCGCGATTCTGTTCAATAGCCAGCCGTGCAGTTATCAATGAGCCGGAATTCTCGGCCGCTTCTACAACTACCACGCCGAGGCTCAGTCCGCTAATGATACGGTTTCGGTAAGGAAAGTTTTCCGAGACGGGCGGCGTAGATAAAGGAAACTGCGAAACCAAGGCGCCACCCCGTTCCAAAATCTCATCCGCGAGCTTCTTATGATCGCGGGGATAAACTTCATCAATGCCAGTCCCTAACACTCCAACCGTGCGGCCACCAGCTTCAATCGCACCACGATGCGCTGCTGCGTCAATGCCACGGGCAAACCCCGAAATAATCGTCACCCCGCGCTGGGCCAAATCGCGAGCGAGCATTAACGCTGCGTTCTGACCATAAGTCGAACATTTCCGCGAACCAACAATTGCGATGCAAGGTTGGTCGAGACACTGTGACCACGCGCCTTTTACATAGAGCGCGATGGGCGGGTCATAGATTTCGCGCAGCAATGACGGATAAACACCGTCGTCGAGCACCAGGATGTCACCGCCGATTCTCCTGACGTTTAGAAGTTCGACTTCTGCTTTCTCATGCAAGTCACCCGCGATAATGCTGTCGACAGCTTCGGGCAACAGTCTCAGCTTTTCGAGCTCGCCGCGTTGCGCATGATAGACCGCTTCAGCAGACCCGAAACGCTCGAGCAACTTTGCCGCTGCCCGAGGCCCGATGCCCGGAGTCATATTAAGTGCGATCCAGTCACGCATTGCCGATTTCCAATTTCCAATTGCCGATTGGCGTTGTCAGTAATCAGTGGTCAATAGTCCGTTTTCAGTTGGAGCTGGCTTCGGTCTTCTGCCTACTGCCTACTGCCTTCTGCCTTCTGCCTACTGCCTTCTGTCTTGTTGGCGGAGGCGTGTAGGAATCGAACCTACCTGAGCCTGTTCTCACAGTCTCACTTACGGTTTTGAAGACCGCGCCATTCACCAGAACAGATTCGCCTCCCCTGAAATTTACGTTTCAAACAGCTAAAAGCAGTTCATGCGCTTTGGAGCGAAAACCCTACGCGCCGTTCGCCGACCCTGTCAAGCGAGTGAACAATGACGCCCGTTACACCCCCATGCAACAAATTCAGCGAAGAAGGGTGCGGTCCTGCCCTTTAATCTATTGGCGCGCGGACCCGATTGCGGTAACCTCTGCCGCATGCCGACAGATGACAACCCCCGGAAAACGTCAGGACCTGACGAGCCCGTCCCTACGGTCATGGATCCCACCCGACTGCCTTCCAAAGACGAATTAATCGGGCAGGTTCTTAACGGGCGTTACCTCATTCAACATGAAATAAAGCGAGGCGGAATGGGCGTGGTCTACCTGGCGCTGGATCAGCAGCTACACTCGCGCCGAGTAGTTATCAAAGTTTTACTTGATGAGGCATTTCAGAGCGAGTACGTCGTGCAAAAGTTTCGTCAGGAAGTGGAGGCACTCAGCCGGATAGACCACCCAGGAATCGTGGGCATTATCGATGCTGGTGAACTGCAAAACAGCAAACCTTTTATCATCATGCAATACGTCGACGGGGTAACTCTGCGCTCGTCGATCAGCCCGGAAGGCATGAACCTCGAACGAACTGCGGAACTACTAAAGCAAATTGGCCGCGCGCTGGCTGCCGCACACAATTGCGGAATTCTTCACCGAGACCTGAAGCCCGACAACATCATGCTGCAGGATTTGGGACATGGGGAAGAGCAGGTAAAAATCATCGACTTCGGAATTGCCAAGGTTAAGGATTCGGTCATTGCGCCCAGTACGTCTCTCAACCTTTCGCCGGGAACTGTAGCCTATATGGCTCCGGAGCAGTTGAACGGACGGCCCATTACCGCAGCCACCGACATCTTTGCGCTTGGGGCGATTACTTATGAAATGGTGACGGGACGCAAGCCATTCAACCCGGAGACAGGATTTGAATTGCTGCAAATGCAAAAGACTGGCGTTCGCGTGAAACCTGCTGATCTGAGACCAAGTCTTCCCATCAAAGCACAAGAGGTAATTCTTAAGGCCCTTTCATTCAGTCCAGCCGATCGTTACCCGGCGCCGCGAGAATTTGCCGATAGTTTTGCCGGCGCAATCGCACAGGATCTACAGACAGGGGGAGTTTCGGAGTCTGCGAATTTTGCATTGCCGCCTACGCAGCTTTCGAATGAAGAGACGCCGTTGGCCAAAGCTCCACCCGCTCCCCAACCCAAAACTCTACATGTTCCTTTTCGCGCCGCTCAGGCGCCCGGTCCCTCGGGGTCCCAACCTGGTCCGTCGGTGGAACAACTTGGTTTAGGTCGGCGAGCTGATGGTGTGCGCCGATCAAAAAGCCGGTTTCCCTGGGTTGCTGGCGGCGGTGTGCTTATCCTGGTGATTGCTGCATTGGCAGCCTGGGCCATCTTGAGCTCGGGCACTGATGAACCACAGAACCCCCCGGCACCGGAGACGGCCGAACGTTTTCTCAGCTATGGGCTGACGGTACAAAAAATGCGCGCAGGTCGGCCTTACCAGGATCCGTTCGAATCGTCGGGTCAGGAAATTTTTGAAAATGGCTGGAAGTTTCGCGTGCGCCTAACGAGTTCGCAGGCCGGATACCTTTATCTTCTAAACGAGGGGCCGTCTGCGGGAGGTGCAACGACTTACAATCTATTGTTCGCGGCCTCGGCGGCAAACTCCAACGTGCCGCCGGTGACGGCGAACCAGAAAACAGAAACGGCCTGGATGGTGTTTGACGAGCACCAGGGAACGGAGAAGTTTTGGATCGTTTGGGCCGCCGATGCAGTCCCCGAGCTCGAAGCAGTCAAGGGTGTAATAAACCCGAAAGACAAAGGTGAGATTGGCGATGCTGACCAGGCCAGCGCAGTCAAGAATTTTCTTGCGAAACATTCGTCGGGCAAGCCAGAAGCGCAAAAGGACTCTATAAACAAGCAGACCAACCTCAAAGGCAAAGGCGATGTTTTGGTCCATCAGATGGAGCTGGAACATCACTAGAAACTTGGAGTGCGGCGGCTCGACGCCGCTTTGGAGCGCGGCGGCTTGACGCCGCTTTTAGCCTTACGAATAAGCCGAGTGCTTTCTGTTAATAGATGCCAGCGTTACCAAAAACGGCGTCAAGCCGCCGCAGTCCAAATAATAGGTGTCGACCCACCCGCTAGCGCCTGGTGGCACTGACCTCATCACATCAAATATAAAGTTTCCCGCAACCCAAAACTCGTTGACAAGAATCAGCGATCATCCTAGTCTACCAGCCGAAAACGCGTTAGACGCTAGTCCTGTGGGCCGCCGCTTTTGCTGCCTGCCCTGCCTTTGCAATTCGGGAGTTGTCTTATGAAATCGAATGCCCCCTCTTCAAAGCTGTTCTTAGCTTTACTGTGTTTGTTTGCCCTAATCAATACCAGCCTCGCTGAAACTGCCCTTGCACAAAAGCGCGGCCGAGCTCCGCAAAAGTCGGCCAGTCGCGCCGCAGGTATAGCGGAGGAAGCGGACAAACTGTTGGCGGAGGGCAAGTCGCCCGAGGCCATCGACGCATACAAAATCGCTATCCGACTCGATCCAAAATTCGCGCCTGCCTATAGAGGTCTGGGTGACGCCTACTTCAATAGCGGCAAATGGGAAGAAGGGCTGGCCGCGTATAAAGAACAGGTGCGTCTCGAACCTAATAGCGCTCAGGCGCAATATGATCTCGGATATGCGTACAACGCGATGGGCCGTCACGGCGAGGCGTTCGCACCGTTAGTCACGGCCACCACTCTCGACCCAAGCTATGCCGAAGCCTATTACGGTATTGGCTACGCTTACTTGCGCGGTACTGACCTCGAAAAATCATTATCGTATTTTAAGGGTGCGATACGGTTGCAGGCGGACTACGCCGATGCCTATTACGGCCTTGGCCAGGCATATGCGCGACTGGGCCAAACCGACGCGGCAAACGAACAAGTGAAGAAGCTTGCGAGCATTGACGCTAAGCTGGCGCAAAAACTAGGTAAAGAAATTCAAATGGCACAGGCGGGAGCAGGGAATTCTGCGTCCGCTCGTCCCAGTGCGCCCGTGCAAACTGCGGGCTCGACACCGCTCTCTCAACCGGAAACCGAGAAACCCGCGGCGCTGGTTGATGTTATGAGAGCTCCGACTCAGCAACCGCAGCCGGTAGTCAACCGACAGTCATCGACGCCACAAAACTTTTCGCCGGCGTCGACAGTCGCGCCGCCAGCGGAAACTCTTAGCCGTCAACTCGAGCAACTACCCGCCGCTCAAGCACCACCAGCTTCGTCAACAACTCAGCCCGTATCTTCATCGGCTAGTTCAACTGTTTCGCAATCTAATCAAATCACAACCTTGCCGGTTGGTCCCAAGCGTTGGGCTCTGGTAATCGGTGTGGACAAATACATGGATCCGCAGATCAGCCCACTCAAGGGTTCGGATAACGATGCCCGATTGATTGCGGATGCATTGGTCCGGTATGCAGGCTTCCCGCAAGATCAGGTGATACTGCTGTCCACCGCGCAGCCCATGGAACGACAACCGACGCGCGTCAACATTCTGCGCCGCTTATCCAATCTCAGCACCGCCGTACCGAAAGACGGTTTGTTGTTGATTTCCTTCGCGGGTCACGGGATGGAAAGAGGAGGGCAAGCTTTCCTGATGCCTTCGGATGCTCAAATCAGCGATCAGATTTCGTTTCTTGAAGAGACTGCGATCAGCATCAATAGAGTAAAAGAGCGGATCAAGGAAACAGGCGTCAAGCAAGTTCTGGTGCTGCTGGATGCTTGCCGCAATGATCCTGGTGGCCGGGCCGATGCCCCGAATCCTTTGAGCAACGCCTACACGAATGCTTTCAAGTCGATGTGCGGAATCGCGAAGTCCAGGCCTTTGCCACGGTTTATGCTACCGGAATCGGCCAGCGCGCTTATGAATACACTGAAAAGAAGCAAGGCTATTTCAGTTGGGCGATAGTGGAAGGCTTGAAGGGCGCCGCTGCAAACGACAAAGGCGAAATTACGCTGGCCTCATTAGTGAAACACGTTCAGGAAACGGTACCTAAACGACTGGCAATCGACCTGGGCTCAACAAAGCAACAAAGACCATTCGCAAACATTGAAGGTTATCGCGCTGACCAGTTGGTTCTGTCGGTTACCAACTCAGCCTCGATGGCTCCCGGCTCAGACGCGCCCAATGTGGCCATGGTGGATCCCGCGGCGATGGAGCTTTCGTTTTGGGAGACAATCAAGAACAGCAACAATCCCGAGGACTTCAAGTCTTACCTGGAGAAATATCCCGACGGCCAGTTTGCCGCGTTGGCCAAGTCGCGATCCAACCTGGTGCGGTCGGCGGGTAGCTCGACTACCGGTGATTCTCCAGAAATGAGTTACTGGAACGCGATCAAGGACAGCCAAAACCCTTCAGATTTTCGTTCCTACATTACGAAATTTCCCCAAGGACTTTTCGTCGAGCTGGCAAACAATCGCGTAACGTCGCTGGAAGCCCAAGCGTCTGGCAGATCGCCAGCCGCAGCCGCCGGCTTGCAGCCGTCCGGCCCGGTGACCATCAGGGATATTGAAATCAGTTTCAAAAGTAGTATGTATGACGAAACCGTCCGCGTTGCCAGTCGCTTTCTTGAAGCTACGCCTAATAGTGCAGAGGCACATGCTTATCTGGGGCTTGCTTTGATGGCCAAGAAAGATGCCGATAACGCCGTGCTCCATCTCGAACGAGCTATGGTTCTCGGTCAATCGATAACCTTTCCTCTGAAGAGGCTGAGAGAGCCGCTTTTTGGGCACTCGTTTGACGAGGTGGTGGTGGGCTTAACGGCGAATGCACTGACACTTCAGCAAGGCAAGACTGTCTATCGGGCTGACTTTTCTGCTTTGGCAAACTCTACGATCGGCAACTACCAAAATCAATGTCCGATTGCCACCCTCAAAGGAGCTTTTGCTGAGGGCAACGGTAAGCCGGGAAATAAAACATTCAATCTCTTTCCTGTAACCTCAACCTTGGTGAAGGCGCAACAAGGCAACATGGTTGTTAACGTAGCCGCCTGCAATGATGACGGGATCGTACCGACCACGGTTATCAAGCTGATCTATCGTCTCTCGGTCAAACGATGAAGCGTCTTCTGCGCGTTGGAGAGGATCCCATCATTTGGTCTCGGTCGTACGACTGGTCGAAAAACATTCGGACAATTGTGTGAGGAGAACATGACCACGGTCGGAAGATTGTTTACTCGAAACTCGCAAGTGTTAGGCATGGGCCTCGTCTTTTTCGCTGCGCTTTCACTGCCATTCGCAGCCATCACCAGATCACAAGAGGAGCGCTCACGGCAAATCGTGCTCGAGGAATTTACAAGAGCTCGCCCCGCTACATCTTCAACCAAAGCGCAAGGCCCCAGGACAGGAACTAAAAGACCCGGCTTGGTAAAAGCTCCGCGCTACACTCGCAAAACACCTTCCGTGATTGCCACCTTGCAGCCTGGCTCCCCAACCATGGATATCGGTGTAACGATCTGGCGTCTCCGTCCATCCAACGGCATTGAAGGCGGCGCGCGAGTGTTGGTAATGGAAAACGCCCAGGCAGTGCAATGGACACCGCAACGCATTGAAGCCGACACATCTTTGCAAGTGGGTGAGCGAGTCCGGCTCAGTATTGAATCGCCCCGCGCCGGTTACTTATACGTGATCGACCGCGAACAATATGCCGATGGCTCTTTCGGCGATGCCTACTTGATCTTTCCCACGCTACGGACTCGTGGCGGCGACAATCAAGTCCGGCCCGGAAAGTTGATCGACATTCCGGCGCAGGAGGACAACCCGAGTTACTTCACCCTCGTGCCAAGCCCGAGCAGAAGCGATCAAGTCGCCGAAATTCTGAGCATCATCGTCACGCCCGTGCCACTCAGTAATCTGCGGCTAACACAGCGACCGTTGAAACTCTCGAAATCTGAGGTGGCAAAGTGGGAAGCGTCGGGGTCTGTCGAAGTTGAACGGTTTGAGATGGTGGGTGGCGCGGGAATGCCCTGGTCCAAAGCGGAGATGGCGGCTGCCGCCTCAGGCTCGTCCAGAATCTTGACGCAGGAAGAACCCACGCCGCAAACCGTCTATCGAATCGGCAGTAAAAGTAAGAATGCATTCATGGTGACGGTGCCTTTGCGGTACGGTCGATAACCCAGCGGCTTACTCGGTTCAGCACCATCTCCGTGTGCCCGCGGAGAACAACCATCGTGCGGATTCAGAATGAATCTTAAGCACCACCCAAAATCCTTCATCCTGGTACTTCTGGTATCTATCGCGACCGCAGCCCAGACTGCAGGACAGAGTCAATTCGTCGATCCACAAGTGGCCCGCCAGTGTGGCTGCACCTTGCGAAAGTGGCCGTGGCTGGATGATGTAGTAACCCGGACACTGCCTTCGCTAGCGATGTTCCAACCTGAAGTTTTCCTTCCGCATTATGTAGATGCCGGCTGTGGCAATTCACCGCGACTTCCAGCAGAAGGAGTGTATGGCGATGTTCGTTACAGCACTCTGGCCACGCTCGATCTTTTCGTCAATCACGATTGGCACGACTTTCTTTTTTTCGTCAAACTCGACGGCCAGGCGTATTCACTCAACAGCGCGGCTAATGCCAAAAACAGCAACAGCTTCCTCTGTTACAGTGACAATAAGGCGTGTTCTTCCTTAAGAGGCGAATCGTTGATGGAGATGGAGTGGGACACGAAACATTATCCGGAACGCTTCTGGGCCACATCGGGTGATCGCGTTTGGATGACCGGGCTTTATGTTTGGGACTGCGGGCATCCACCTTCCTACCACACTGAAATACATCCGCCCAAAGCGGTCGCCTTCACCCGCCTGGAGCCGTACATATTTCCCGGCGATAACTCTCCGTCACTTACAAATAAGACTTACGTCTATGTTCACGGTCGCAGCGGAGTTAAAAACTACGATTTCAAAACTGTCGCTGGAGTGGAATCTGTAGTCTTCAACGGCTACAAAGACGCACCGGTCGCAACGCAAGATTACGAGTTTGACATTCCGCTGCCGCCAAAACCCTCCGGGTACAAAGGCCAGGCCGACGCTGTAGTTGTCGAATTGCCGTTTGGCGGTCCGGCGCCTACCTTAACGGTTAACCGTGCGGAGACAGCGGTGCGCGTTAAGTATCCCCTGAATCTGGGAGACTCAAACCCTGATCGGAAGTTCGCGGCTGTGATTGTAAGCGGCTGGCGGGCCCCGGTCGCGAACGTGACGTTTCGAAGACTTAACGTATACATTGAGCAACTTCAGGTTCTAAAAGCACACAACGCGGTGAGTTCTTCCGACTGGAAACTATGGCTCAACATTAACGGGCAGTGGACCAGCATTCCAACTGTGACTGCGAAAACCGAGTTGCCACTAAACCTTGATCGGTTACTTAATGTGGATGGACTGATGGGTAAAAGGATGGCCCCAATTCCCATCAACCGACAGTTTGAAGTGATCATTCCGGAAACAGAAGATGCCCGTTTAACCATACAAATAGCCGGATGGGTGAATTTATATGACGAGTTGTTTGGGGCGCGTGAGGATACCGTAGGTGCAGCAGTGAGATTGCCTTCGATGCTTCCACAAACGTTGTCCGCCGTTTCTTCTTTCGAGGGTCGTATTGGACTCTTCTTCAAACAGTTTTCCAGTGCCAATAATTTTGGCGTGGGTTTGCACAACCGGCCAAACAACGGCTACAGCGGCGAGTTGTCGAAACCGCACGAACTGGTTGAGGGGAAGTTCAAACATGCGAGCGAAACCACGGGGGACTTCGCTGTGTCCTACACCATCACCGAAAAGCGATAAACGAGACCTCAAGGCGCTGTGGCAAACGTCGCGATCTTGAATGGATGTTCTTCAAGCTCGCGTCGATAAAACACTCGTGGGCGCTGCACGTTGCGTTTCTCGGCCGATTCATCCTCATCACCTTCGAGATAAACCAGTTGCCGGCCGCCTTCACTTGCCTGCTTCATTCGTTGTTCCTGCAACTGCGGCACCCGCTTCATCACATAACTAAACCACTCGCGCACCAGCAGTGTGCCATCCCGCGGCTCGATGTCCGCCGCTTCTTTCTTCAATCCTTCCTCAACCAGAGCGTAGGTGAGCAATCCGTGTTTCAGATCAGAAGGCTCGAGCGCGGCTTGATAGCTTTGCGCCGCAGTCAGTATGTAGATTCCTTTTTCGTATGCGAGCTGGGCCAACCCTTTGCTGTTCATCGGCCCATGCCTTTTCTCCTCAGCTTCTAGCGCCTGACCGGAGTTACAAGCATCGATCACCAGCAGCAACTTTCCGGCGTCGATTGTTTCAAACGCCCGCTCCAACTCACGATCGGAAACGCTGTGCGTGAGCACCGTCGCGAGACCGGTTGCGTTAATTGAATTCCTCGGACCCTGGTATCCGAGGTCATGCGGGATTAGGTAAAACTGGTTCTGTTGGGCCGTACCGTGACCGGCGTAGTAAACAACTACTGCGTCCTCCGGCTTAACTCGCCCGGCGAGGTCTGTCAGGGCGCGCAAAATGTTCGGCTTAGTTGCCTGAGTGTCGTGAAGTGAAATTATTTCCGCGCGGGCGTAGTTTTTGAGTTTGGCTTCCTGCCGCTGCATCTCGCCGGCAAACTCGGTCGCATCAGCGACCGCAAACTTCAAATCAAACTGCGGATTCGCATACTTGTTAACGGCGATGGCCAGAATGTAGAGCGTGCCCGCCTGTTTCAGACCGTCGTTGCCGGTGACCATTACGGTCGCATCAGCGCTTTTGACGTTGTCTCGATTGAACGCATACGCAGTCAGACGATTGGGACCAGCAACGATCGGAATCTGTGCCTCCAATACTACGCGACTCTGTCCTCCTAATACGTCGCCGCGCCAAACCTTAACCAGGGCTCCGTTGCGAAACAGTCGCACGTCCTGGGCGCCGGCTGGAGCCTGGCTAACCTCTATTTTGACGCCGACTGTTCGTGTTCGAATTTGCGCGGCTGCAACTTGCGCCTCATTTACCACCACTTTCACAGATGGCTGCCGGCGATCCTTTTGAGTGATATTCTGCGGCGCCACTGGCCTCTTCCCGGCATACAGATCCGCCAGCAACCCGGGGTGATAATAGTCATTGAAAAACAGTTCGACTGGGGCGACATCGAAAAGGTTCGATGAAAATCGCCAAAGGATCTGGTTCCAGGCAGCCGGTGAACCATCGAACAAACCGTCTGGCGTGAGCACCAGCCAATCCTGCTGGTCTAATGAAAACAAACTAGCCAACTCTCTCCCGGTCGCGACGTCCCACAGCTTCATACTCGCATCGCTACTACCGCTGACCAGAAGTTTTCCATCTGAGTTGAAGGTGAGTGAGTTAATGCTACCTTTGTGCCCTGCCAGCGATTGCAGGGGACGCTGTATCATTTGCGGCTCTCGTTCTGGCCCACGCATGGGTACTTCCCAAATTCGAATCTCACCGTCCACACTTCCACTCGCCAGCTTCTTACCATCCGGGCTGAAGGCGACCGTGTTCACCCATTCCTGATGGCCCGTGTAGATCGCATCGGCCTCTTCCGACTCGATATCCCAAATAAGAATGCTCCGGTCCTGGCTCCCGCTCGCCAACTTCTTTCCATCAGAACTGATAGCAAGCGCAATGACCCCCTCGGAATGCGCCGTCAGGGTTTTCAGTTCCTGCCCGGTTGCCACAGACCAAACCTTGATATCGGCATCCTGGCTGGCGCTTGCCAGCAACTTATTGTCAGGGCTGAAAGCCAAATCCCTAATGCTCTTTCTATGTCCCGTCAGGGTGAACAACTCACGACCAGTGCCGGCGTCCCAAAGTTTGATCTCATTGTCGCGGCCGCCTCCTGCAATCAGCTTCCCATTTGAGCTAAGGGCCACCCGGTCAGGGACAAACCTGGACTCGCGCGGAACGTTAATCGTTCGCTGAGCCTCTGACTGCGCTACATTCCATACGCTAACGGTACTGCCGAAACTTCCGGATACTAGTCTGGTCCCGTCTTCGCTAAGACCAATTGACTGTCCACTGTTTCTGCCGGTTAATGATCGGACCAGTTGCCCAGTAACTGGATCCCAAATCTTTATCGTGTCATTGCGCCTTATACCGGCAACTCCTGCTTCGAGCGCACTCGCCAATACCTTGTCATCACCACTCACCGCAACCGTCGCAACAGCGGCGACATGACCTTTGAGAACGCGAACTTCCTTGCCTTTGGCGCTGTCCCAAAGCGCCACCGTATTGTCCGAGTTTCCTGCTGCCAGGAGCTTGCCGTCAGCGCTGAAGGCAACCGAATCAACACCCAGTTTGGATCCGGGAAGAGTTTGCAACTCCTGTCCGGTCGCAATATTCCACAATTTGATCTCAGTCCCGTCTGCGCCAGCGAGCGTCTGTTGATCCGGGCTCAAGCTCAAAGCGCGGGCATCTCCGGGTAGCGTGCGCAGGGCCCTGCCCGTCGCCACGTCCCAAAGCTTGATGCCTCCACCTCCAGTAACCAGGACGCTCCCGTCGTACCTGAAAGCGAGCGGCCTCTCCATCGGAGAATTCGATTCAGTTACCTTGATCGAGCGGATTTCGTTTCCTGATCTGACGTCCCACAGTTTTACGAGTTGGGCCCCGGTGGCAACAGTCTTGCCGTCACGACTGAAGGCCACGTTTACTGGAAGGCCGGCAAAAGCGGCCGGGCCCGCCGCGAACGTGCGCAACTCGCGTCCGGTAGCAAGATCCCAAAGCTTCACTGACTGATCACCACTGCCACTTGCCAGCAGCTTCCCATCGGGACTGAAAGCCACCGAAGAAACAAAAAGTGTGTGGCCTGACAGAGTCTGCTTTTCGCGACCCGCTGCGACATCCCAGATTTTTATGGTGTTATCAGCACTGCCGCTGGCCAGCATTTTGTCGTCTGGACTGAACGCAACCGAGCTGACTGTTCCCTTGTGTCCCTTGAGCGTCAGCAGCTGGTTACCCGTTGCCGGGTCCCAAAGTACAATTGTCCTGTCGACACTGCCTGAAGCCATCAGCTTGCTGTCGCTGGTGAAGGCGATGGATAAAACTTGTCCCGAATGGCCCGTCTGCACGCTCAGCTCCGGCTTTTGCGCCATCACGAGTAGGGCCGTGGAAAACAAGATCACGATCGTAGCCAGGCTTGAGATAAGAAGGAGACGCATTATTCCCCCCAGTAGATCGGTTCCCAGCCTGCGGAGCAGGCGAAGCCATAAAGCCTGGGGTGGAGCGTAGCGGAACCCCAGGACGTGTGAGTTGGAAAAGCCTAAGAGCCCGCGGAGCGGCCGACAGCCTCGTGATCGCCCAGGCGCTGCCGCCCACTCCGCGGGCTGCGTTGTCGTTGGGCCGTAAACCTGGGGTTCCGCTACGCTCCACCCCAGGCTTTATGCCTTCGCCTGCTCCGCAGGCTGGGAGTTATCGCAGCGGATTGTTTATCGACGTCTCCACATCAACTGGAACCGCGCGCTTAAACTTGAATAGATACTTCTTGAAATGTCCGCACACGTAAATGCGTCCCGTCACCTGCCAAACCTCTTTAGAATTGAATATGTCGTCGATGGTTCTCAGCACAGCCTGTGGTGTGCTGACGAAAATCCGCAATGGCGGAGCCAAGCTCAATGGCTCTTTGTTTGGCAGTTTAAATGGATGGACATAATCCTCGAGAGTGACAGGCGTGTCGTTGACTCTCATATCTTCAAACACAAGCCGGTCGACATCTCCCTGCTGTTTTACTGCGGCCAGGACTACGGGCACATCAAAAGTCACCCCTAACGGCGACGCAGAAACGAGTTCTGCTTCCCCTAAACGGATCAGTAGTGGCTCAGTCTCGTCGTATTCTTCCTGCTCAGACTTCTTAGATTTTTTCTTGTCAGACTCTTTCGTCTTTTTTAGTTCTACTTCAGCGCGATGGACCTTGTACCCACGCACTTCTTTCGGCATTGAGTCGGTCGTGCCTTCATTGGTTCGCTGGGCAAGGACGACAAACGCGGAGGACAGGACTATCAGAATTAGGAGGCTCAAGAGGCTTTGGTACTTAAGCAGGATCATACATTCTCCTTCTAGCTGTGGGCGTGACTATCCGACATTTTAGTAATCGCTAAGGAAGCGGAAGCTGCCGTAGCGTTGGCAGCAGTGGCAATTGTTTACGCATTTCCTCAAATTGCGATTCCGATCGTGGTAACTGTTTGATGATGCCACTGACAACCCGCCTGGCCAACGATTGATCTCGAAGCGAAGTGACTTGCCAGTCGCTCCCTCCTCGACGCTCCATAGTTAACTCGACCTCATCAGTACGATTGATTGTTACCTTCGCGCTCTCGGCGGTCTTGTTGATCTCAGTCACAAACGGCATAGCCAGTGCAGTCGCCACGAATGGCCGCGCGCTTGCGGGACCCGCCAGCTCATTAATTCGATTTCGTATCTCTTCTCTTACACCCTCTTTAACAGCCGCAATTGTTTCAGGAGCGAGGGACTGGAGTTGCACGCGCACAGACGTCACCATTGGAGTAGTCAGGCCGATGGCTGAGTCTTGCGCGCTCTGGGCAATGAAATTATCAATTACCCGATCCAGATTCACGACTCTATCGAATCCGGCTCGATCGTTTTGCTGAGTCGCATCAACGAGTAGCGCAAGGGCATAAACAGGAGTCGTTTTGAAGTACTGCCACCAGGCAAAGCAAAGCACCAGACCGACAATTACGAGACCGCCCAGCACTAACCAACGCCCGCTGCGTCTGGAGGATTTTTGCGTAACACTCATCCAATATCCTGCGAGCGCAAAGCCAGAATCGTTCCGCCAGTCAGACCGAGAAACATCAACAGCAACACGGCAGGGTTTAGCCAACGATCACCCCAGGGATGCAGAAAGTCTACATAGCCGCTCAGGTCATCCGGCATTTGCACCACCTTCACCTGCGGGGGTACCGGATCGAGCTTAGGCTTTGAGGGTTTAGTGGGCTCGGTACCTCGCCGTCCGGCCATGTTCCATTTCTCCAGGTCTTTCTGATAAGCGTTCATCTCTTTGTCAAAGTCGTCGAACTTAGCTTCTGACTTCGACTTATAACCTTCGACATCTTTCTGCTTCTGATCAACTAACTGGTCGTTTTGATACTTGATGTCTTTGTAAAGACCACGACCGTCGTTCTGGGCCGCTGGCTCCGCCTTTTCATCTTTGCCACGCAAGACTGGTAGAGCTGAGAAACGCTTCATCTCATCGTAAGACCAGGTGGCGGGCATGACTACGCCAACGTACTTTGAGATTCCTTTAGGAACCCCCACCAGACCGCAAAACAGAAGTTGGGGAATCAACAGAAGCGGCACAAAGCTCGTCGCCATCTCAGATGTCTTTACAATCGCCGAGACGAAGAGGCCTAGCGCTATCCCAACCATGCCCGTCAGAATCATCACCAGCAATTGCGGGACGCCGTAATAATCTCCCGGGAGGTCCATCAGGCCGGCGACATGAAGCACTCGTAGCGATCCGAAGAGAAGAATGCATTGCAGGCCCACAATCAAAGTGAGGACCAACAGTTTCGAACCAACATAAGGAAGCAGTCCGAGGTTGACCATTCGTTCGCGATTGTAGACTGCCCGTTCTTTTATGATTTCTCGGGCCGCTATTGAGGTGCCAAACCAAACGGAGACCAGCGCCAGCACAAAGTAGGGGAAGTCGCGTGAACTCTCTTTGTCTACCACCAGGTAAGTAAGGAAAGCCACGATCGGAGCCTGGCCAAACAGAATAAGTAGATTGAACTTGTCATGGCGCAGGACTTCAATGTAGCGCTGAGCAAGAGTTTTCCACTGGAGCAAACGGTCGGTTACCGTATGACGACGCCTGGTTGGTGCGGCGGCTTGCTGTTGCCCTTTCAATGCGCCCAGAGGCTGCAGGATGTTTACTTTGTACTCTTCTGTTTCAGTAAAGCGCCGCTTCCATTCCTCCGCGGCCTCTTCAGCAATCTGCTCTCTTTGCAGTTTATGGCTTCGCTTCTGTTCTGCCGTTGCATTCTCAGGCAATGCGGGAAGCTTTCCAACGCCACTCGCGATAGGCGCTTCCAATTTGTCGTAGAGATCTTTAAAACTGTCGGCGCCGACATGCCGTAGGGCAGCCTGAGGACCCCCGTAGAAAACGAGCTTGCCCCGCATCAGAACCACAATCTTGTCGAAGAGCTTTACATTCTCCATCGCGTGTGTGGTCAGGATGACGGTGCGCCCCGATTCAGCAATCTGGCGGAACAGCTTCATGACTTTCTCTTCTGTCGCCGGATCAAGACCAGAAGTTGGTTCGTCGAGATAGATGATCGAAGGTTTCGTGATCAGTTCTACAGCGATTGAGACGCGCTTGCGTTGGCCGCCGGAAAGTTGACCAACTGGAACGTCACGGCGCTCTGACAGGCCGGTGACGTCCATCACTTCGTTAATGATTTGATCTATTTCCTGAGTGGAAACGTCACTCGATAGTCTCAGGCGGGCGACGTAGTAAAGTGTGCGATAGACAGTCAGCTCGCGATGAATGATGTCGTCCTGGGGGACATAACCAATCGATTGCTTGAGCGAGTCCAGGTGCTCGTATAGATCCTGACTGTTAACCAGCACCAGCCCGTTGGTCGCTGGACGCATACCATTGAGGGCATCCATTAAAGTGGACTTGCCCGCTCCCGATGGGCCCAACAGCCCGACGAATTCATTAGGTTGAATGGTCAGGTCAACGTCGTCCAGCAGCTTAATGGTTCCGCCGCCGGCACGGTTAGGGACGACCTTTGTAATATCAATCGCATCGATGCGCGTCTTTGAACGCGTGTCGAGTACCGCAACCCCTCGCTCCGGATCAACCAACAACAGGAATGGCCCAATCTGTACAGTGTCACTCGCGCTAATCTGCACCTTGCCCTTAATTCGAGTGCCGTTGACGTACACGCCGTTGGTTGAACCAGTGTCCTCGATGAAAACGGCGCCATTCGATTTGCTTACGCGCGCGTGATAATTCGAGATCTGTAGACCGTCGAGTCTGACATCGATATCCGTAGCGCGGCCGATCGTGAGGGGTGCGTTTCCTTCGAACGGATGAACGACAGCTGGGGTTTGTCCGCCGGTGCTTGCAAATCGCTGGTCCATCGACTGGGCGCCCGGCGCTGGTTGGGCACCCCGTGGCTGAACGGGAGCTATGATGGTGGCGGGGATAGATTCTCGATCTTGTCTCCTGTCTGCACGGTTGGCTGGATCGCGGAAAAGCAGTTCTGGCCCACCCCTTCCCAGTTGAATTCGGTCGCCATCGCTCAACAAACTAGCCGCTACAATTCGTTGACCGTTTACGAGCGTGCCATTGAAACTGTCTTGATCGATGAGTTCGAACCGATTATCGAGCCGTTTGATGACAGCGTGACGGCGCGAAACAAGACCAGCATCGGCAGCAATTCTAATGTCCATACTTGTATCGCGCCCGATACTTAACATGTCGCGGGCTATCTCAAACCTTTGGACGGCGCCGCCGGTTTGTAGTTCAAGAAAAGCGGGCTCACGGTAAGCGGAAGTAGGGGCGATCCTCTCTGCCTGCGCAGGATGAACAGAGGCTCGAACTCCGCCGGCAGGCGGGCTCGCAACCGCAGCTTGAGCAGGTGCGATTCGCCCAACCAGCAACACTGGTCCACCAGGACCAAACTGCACGCGCGAACCGGCTCGTATTTCCACTGGCTCTGATAGTTGGCGCCCGTCGAGAAATGTCCCGAAGCGAGAATTCAAATCAACCAGCAGGTTCCGCGCGCCCTCAACGCGAAACTCAGCATGCTTCCGTGAGACCATCGGCCATTCGTTGCCATCAAATACGATCTGACAGTCACTACCATCACGACCGACCTTTACAGTCGCCGCGTCGAATTCGCGTTCAGGTTGAAGCTGGCCGTTGGTTTCTTCTGATAGGTAGATTTTCATGGACCTAGGTGTGCAGCATTCCGGTAACTCCGCCTTGTGGATCAGCTCTCGTTGGTTGTTGAATGACCTGAAACCCCTTGAAAAATCTGCGAAGTAATGCTGAGTCAAACGCCCTGTAGCTGGGTGGGGTGTCTTTTGAGCAAAGCAGATAACCTACCCATCGGGAAAAATCAAGGAAAAGTTGCCCTGGGGAGCTTGGGGGGTTGTATCGACCTGGTATGGAAACTGAGGAGTGGAACGCGAAGCGATCTCATTATCACCGTGGCCTTGGGCCGGTGATCAAGTTACATACAAATGATTCATGGAACCGTTTTCCAACGGTTTCTCCTGTCTTCCTGCCGACAAAAACTGTTACAAACGGTTTCTTTTCAATGCCGATGGCTACACGGGCTGAAGCCACGGTGCTAATAATCGCTTCGCGTCCCCCCACTTTCAATACTCCCCCTGCTTGATCGTTCACTTCGCCTGGGGTAATATTCGAACGAACGTTCGAACGGCAGCCGATTTGAGGAGTGCATGATCAATTTTCAAACATCACCTGACCAGTACCACCACTGGAAATTAACAATTGACGGCCCGGTGGCAACCCTGACGATGGATGTTCAGGAAGACGAGACGCTCGCCGAAGGCTATAAGCTGAAACTCAATTCTTATGACCTGGGCGTCGACATCGAGCTGGCCGACGCAGTTCAGAGGATTCGTTTTGAACACCCTGAGGTGAAGGTTGTAGTTGTCACCAGCCTCAAACCGCGAATCTTCTGCGCCGGGGCAAACATTTACATGCTGGGTACCTCTTCGCACGCCTTCAAAGTTAACTTCTGCAAGTTTACCAACGAAACCCGCTGCGCCATCGAAGACGATTCGCATCACTCAGGCCGGCGCTACGTAGCTGCCCTTAACGGCACTGCTTCAGGCGGCGGCTATGAACTGGCTATCGCGTGTGACGAAATATATCTAGTGGATGACGGCAACTCCGCGGTTTCCCTTCCCGAAGTTCCGCTGCTTGGCGTATTGCCCGGCACCGGTGGTCTCACGCGTTTGGTTGATAAACGAAAAATTCGTCGCGACCGCGCCGACGTTTTTTCCACGCTCGCGGAAGGCTTGAAAGGAAAGCGCGCGAAAGAGTGGGGTCTGATTGACGATTCGTTTCCCACCAGCAAGTTTCAGGAATCGATCGACGCGCGCGTGCAGAAGATTGCCGAAACGAATGGCGATAGTCAGCCAGGAGCTGGTATCAAACTGAATCCATTGGAAGTTGAAATAAAGCCGGCGGGCCTTGAATACAAACACGTCAACGTGATTTTCAATCGCGAACAGCGCTACGCGGATCTGACCATGCGTGGACCCGAAGCGAATTTGCCGACCACTCCTGATGAAATTCAGAAACTGGGTGATGCTTACTGGCCGCTGCAGGCTTATCGCGAGTTGGACGACGCGTTGCTTCACATGCGCGTCAATGAACCTGAGATCGGTTTGGTTTGCGTTCGCACCGAGGGAAATATCGACGACGTGCTGGCGGTCGACCGGGCGTTGCTGGCCAACAAAGACCATTGGCTGGTGCGCGAAATCATTCTTTACATGGCGCGTGTGTTGCGCCGGCTTGATCTGACGGCTAAGAGTTTTTTCACAATCGTCGAACCTGGTAGCTGTTTTGCCGGCAACTTAATCGAGTTGTTGCTCGCTTCCGATCGCAGTTACATGCTCAACAATCCAGACAAGCGTGTCGAGCTCGCCCTAAGCGAACTAAACCGTGGCTCGTTACCGATGAGCAACGGTTTGACGCGTTTACAATCCCGTTTCCTGGCGACGCCGGAAAACGTTGATGAGATTCTTGCCAAAAGTGGAAAGCTGGATACCGAAGCAGCCGATGCGGCCGGACTCATCACCTTCGCGCCCGATGATCTCGACTGGGAAGACGAAATCCGCGTGGCGATAGAGGAAAGAACTTCATTGTCGCCGGATGCGCTGACGGGTATGGAAGCGTCGTTACGCTTTGCCGGTCCGGAAACGATGGACACAAAGATTTACGGACGGCTGACCGCTTGGCAAAACTGGATCTTTCAACGGCCAAACGCGGTGGGTGAAAAGGGTGCGTTGACCAACTACGGCAAACCAACGCAAGCGCAGTTTGATTTTAAGAGGACTTAAGTGGAACAGACTTTATAGTCTGTGGTGGCAACAAAAGCAGAGACTGCAGAGCATGCCTCAAGGTAGAAAATCTCACAGGTTGGGAAGGGTGGTTTACCCCCGCTCGTTGAATGCTCCCTCAGCGCGGGGGCAAGCCACCTTCCCAACCTGTGAGACTACTTGCACGAGTAATTGCCTCTGACTCTGTGCTTTTGTGACTGACTTTAGAGAGTAATCATGAACCTTTACGAACGAATACCCAACAACGTTAACTTAAGCGAAGACAAAAAACTTCAGCGCGCGCTGGAGAAATGGCTGCCAAACTATCTCGACTGGTGGAACGAGATGGGACCTGATGGCTTTCAACAAAAAGATGTCTATCTGCGCACCGCCATCAGCGTTGAGCCCGACGGCTGGGCCAACTTCGATTTTGTAAAGATGCCCGACTACCGCTGGGGGATTTTCCTGAAGCCCGCTGAGGCCGACGCGAAAATTGGTTTCGGCGACAACTATGGCCAGCCAGTTTATCAGGAGGTACCCGGCGAATTTCGCAACGCGTTGCGTCGCATCATCGTGACGCAGGGCGACACCGAACCTGCGTCTGTCGAACAACAACGCGAACTCGGCAAGACCTGCCCATCACTTTACGACCTGCGCAATCTCTTTCAAGTGAACGTCGAAGAGGGCCGGCACCTTTGGGCCATGGTGTATCTGCTGCAACGTTACTTCGGACGCGATGGACGCGATGAAGCTGATGCATTGCTCGAACGACGCAGCGGCAACCCCGATAAGCCACGCATCCTCGAAGCTTTTAATCAACCCTGTGACGACTGGTTAAATTTTTTCTGCTTCACGATGTTCACCGACCGCGACGGCAAGTATCAATTGTCGGCTCTGGCAGAATCCGGCTTTGAACCGCTGGCGCGCACCTGCCAGTTTATGTTGACTGAAGAAGCGCACCACATGTTCGTCGGTGATACCGGCATCAACCGCGTCGTGAAACGCACAGCCCAACTAATGAACCAGGGTGACATACGCGAATTGGGCGGTGTCCCGCTCGATATCATTCAGCGCTACATAAATTTCTGGTTCAGCTATTCGCTCGACTTGTTTGGCGGCGAGATCAGCTCTAACTCCGCCGACTTTTTCGCCGCCGGTCTGAAAGGAAGATACAAAGAGCAGGAGCAGTATGACGATCACCTCGCTGCTAATCAGATCTTCAAGATGAAAGTCGTCGAGGACAATCAGGTTAAAGACTCGGAAGTGCCTTTGCGCAACGCGCTGAATGAAGTGCTGCGAACCGAGTACGTCAAAGACTGTGAGAAGGGGCTGGCGCGCTGGAATAAGAGTTTGGCCGACGAAGCCCGCAGCGAACGACTGTTTCTTCCGAACAGCCGTTTTCATCGACACGTTGGCGAGTATGCGGGCCATTATTTCGACATCGAGGGAAATCTGATTTCCCAAGAGGATTTTGCACGGCGCAGTGCCGAATGTCTGCCGAGTATGGCGGACCGTGAATACGTGGGCAGTCTGATGCATCCGGTAACTGAGCCTGGGAAAATTGCCAACTGGATCGCGCCCCCGGCAACCGGCATCAAAGGCAAGCCGTTTGAGTTTGAATATGTCAGGCTGTAACAGATTGCTTTGAGCACTGAGCAATCATTTAGAGATCCAGAATGATTCAAGAAAGAAAGGCTCGTGGTTGGCAAGGGCGGCTTGCCCCCGCTATTGTGGAATGCCATTCAGCCAGCGGGGGTAAACCACCCTTCCCAACCTGTGAGGCTTTTTAAGTTGAATCATTGCGGCCACGCTGTGGCTAATCAAGATGAGCGCTAACCTATCAACAGATTTTACGAAGTACGATCAGAAGTTGGAATTCATCCTGCGCAATGCGGCGCGCATTTTTGCGGAGAAGAATTACCACTCCACCACCATGCGGGACATCTCGCGCGCAACGAATGTCAGCCTCTCCGGCCTTTATCATTACTGCAAATCGAAAGAAGAGCTGCTGTTTCTGATTCAGGACAACTGTTTCGGCCGCGTGCTCGAGAGTTTGGAAGAACGCCTGCGCAGTGAAACTGATCCACTCGCTCGCCTTCGCATCTTCATCGAAAACCACCTATCGTTCTTTGCTGCCAACATGGCCGAAATGAAGGTGTTGTCGCATGAGGCCGAGTCGTTAGCGGGTGACTTGCACGCACATGTTTCTACTAAGAAGGACAAGTACACCATGCTCGCGCGCCGAATTCTGAAAGAACTGCAGCAAGCAGAAACCGCCAGCCCCCAAGTCGATTTGACGGTCGCAACCTACGCGCTGTTTGGCATGATGAACTGGATTTACAACTGGTATGATCCGAAGGGAAAGCTAAAAGTCTCCGAGCTGGTTGAGAACGTGACGCGTTTGTTCCTTCACGGGTTCATTGCCGGATCGTCGCGGGAAGCACTACACTTTGCGCCGCACACGATGGGGCAACCGATGAGTGTTTGGCGTGGAACAAGCGACAGAAAGTAGTCTGAGAGGAATTTGAAGATGGCGGCAGTAGATCATTTTGAAGTAACCGCAATGGAACCCAACCTTGTTCAGTATCGCGCAGAAAACGGAATCGCATTTCTGACACTCAACGACCCTCCCGCAAACACCTATAGTTATGAAATGATGCAGTCGCTTGATGCTGCGATCCTGACGGCGCGCATGGACGAAAGCGTCCAGGTGATTGTCATCAGCGGCAACGGCGAGAAGTTCTTCTCCGCCGGCGCAAACATCCAGATGCTCGCCAACGTGACGCCCACCTTTAAATACTTTTTCTGTCTTCATGCAAATGAAACCTTGTCGCGTCTCGAACAGACCCCCAAACTCGTCCTCGCCGCCATTAACGGCCATTGCGTAGGCGGTGGACTGGAAGTGGCTTTAGCCGCAGACATTCGCATCGCGCGCCGCGGCGCCGGCAAGATGGGGCTGCCCGAAGTTTCGCTTGGCGTTCTGCCGGGCACCGGGGGCACGCAGCGACTGACGAGGCTCGTGGGTAAGTCGAAAGCAATAGAGTTGATGGCCACTGGCAAGCTGTTTGATTTCGAGCGCGGGCTGGAGTTGGGAGTCGTGAATCAGATTCTGGACGCCGAAACTGGCGAGCAATTTTCTCAACAGGTTCTTGACTACGCGCGCCAGTTCACCACACCTAATAAGGCCTCTGCGGCGGTCGGCAGAATCAAGCGCGCGGTGCAGACCGGCAGCGAAATACCTTTTGAGTCAGCGCTTGCACTCGAGCGTGAGCTGCAACAACACCTCTTCCAATCAGAAGACGCGAAGGAAGGTTTGGACGCTTACGTCAACAAGCGCAAAGCCATCTTTAAGGGAAAGTAGGTCGGTCTCGGCGGTTGCGCGAAGGAACGTTAACAACCCATGCTAAGAGAATGATCCAAGAAGGAGAATCTCACAGGTCGGGAAGGGGGGGGGTTCCCCGCGCCTCTTGCGGGGGGGCCAGCCACCAGGGGAAAAACACCCCTCCCACCCCGGA